>JAIEBI010000040.1 GCA_029070965.1 Clostridiales bacterium | reverse complement strand
GACGTATTCGACGAGGATCTCGGAGAACTGGACTAAATGAAACACGTTCCACAGCGCAGCTGTATAGTATGTAGGGAGTGCAAAGACAAGTCCGAATTACTGCGCGTAGTCAAGCGCCCCGACGGTACGGTTGTTATAGACCGCACAGGCAAAGAATCGGGCAGAGGCGCATACGTGTGTAAAAGCGGCGACTGCATGGCGACGGCGGTAAAAAAGCGAGTGTTAAACCGCGCATTCAAGCAACAATTGGATAATTCGGTATACGATGCTCTTGCCGCCGCAATGGAAGACGATGGTAAATAACAACGATAAATTTGTTACAATGATAGGCTTTGCCCGCCGTTCGGGCAAAATTGTTTACGGCTTGGACAGCCTTAAACATGCAAAAAACGTCAAGCTTTTGGCGGTAAGCGACACGGCGTCGGACAATCTTGTTCGCAACATGGAGCGGCTTGCCGACACCAATGAAATCCCGATAGTCTATGCGGTCGGTCTTGAACGGACGGTAGGTAACAACGTAAAAGCGCTCGGGCTTGCCGACGGCAACATGGCAAAAGCGGTTGCAGAATATGTAGAGAGCGGCGGGGCGCAATACACAATTAAGTACGGTAAACGGAGGTAATGCTTATGGACAATGCCACCACAAATAATGTAAATAACACCGAGGACGCAAACAAAAACGCAAAGCGTCTGTTTGCGCTTGTGGAATCGAGCGAGTTGCAAGACTGCATCAAGCGCATAATCGAAACAAAACGGCGGGTGGAAAAGCTGTTTTCTACCGAACGTGCCAAATTGTCCGAGCTTACAGCCGAGCGCGTAAGGCAGGAGCAGGAAGCCGAGGCTGCGCAAAGAGCCGCCGAGCGTGAAGCCGAGCGCGCCATTGCCGAGTCGGAAAACAGAGCGTCCGAACCCACCGATATAGGTGACGCGAATGAAAGCGAGTCTGTTTCGACTCCAAGCGAAAAGGATATACCGACGAGCGCCGCGGCAAGTAATTCCGCTCCCGCGCCTGCCGAGCAGCAAGCCGAGTCGTCAAGCGGTATGCGCACGGCTATACCCAGCTACATTCGCGGAGTTATCAAGCACACGCCTCGTCCCGCTCAGGATAAGGCGCCGCGCGGCGATAAGACGGGTACACGGCCTTCTATGCCGCCTCGCGATCGCAACGGCGCACCGCATTCGGCTACGCCCCGTCCCGCAGGCAACAGCTCACCGCGTCCGTCGTCGGTAATCAAGTTCGAGCCGCCCGCTACGCAGCGCAACAAACGCGCCGACGCAAGCAAAAAGACTACGGTCAAGCCCGAAGACAAGCGGCAAATGAACAAGCGTACGCTCATTCGCAAGGGCTATATTCAAGAGAATATGGACGAAGAGCGTATGGGTACGCGCAAGCTGAAAAACAAAAAGGTCAACAAGGTTGTGCCTTTTGCTCCCATCAAGATAGAAAAAGCGGTTATCACAACCGAAAACCTTACGGTCAAGATTTTGTCCGAAAAGATAGGCAAGACCGCACAGGAAATTATCAAACAGCTCATGGAGCTTGGCATAATGACAAATATCAACAGTGTTGTCGACTTTGCCACCATGCAGCTTGTTGCCGACGCATTGGGCGTCAGTATCGAATTGAAGCTGGAAAAGACCAAGGAAGAGGAGCTTTTGGAATTGCATTCCGAGCCGGACGCCGAGGAAGATTTGGTCAAGCGCCCGCCCATTATTACGGTTATGGGTCACGTTGACCACGGCAAAACCTCGCTGCTCGACGCTATACGCAAGACATCTGTTGTCAGCGGCGAGGCGGGCGGTATAACCCAGCATATCGGCGCTTACTCGGTCGACCTTAACGGCGAAAAGATAACCTTCCTCGATACTCCCGGTCACGAAGCGTTTACCGAAATGCGCCGTCGCGGCGCCAAAGTCACCGATATTGCGGTGCTTATCGTTGCTGCGGACGACGGCGTTATGCCGCAAACTGTGGAAGCTATTAAGCATGCCAAGGAAGCTGACGTGCCCATTGTCGTAGCTATTAACAAAATAGACAAGCCCGGGGCGAATATCGAAAAGATAAAGGAACAGCTTGCCGAAAAAGATCTTATTTGCGAGGAATGGGGTGGGCAGGTGCCTATGATACCTATTTCCGCCAAGCAAAACAAAGGCATAGACAAGCTGCTTGAAAACATTATTTTGCAAGCCGAAGTGTTGGAGCTTCGCGCAAATCCCAAACGCAGTGCGCGCGGCTACGTTATCGAGGCGCGGCTAGACAAGGGCAGAGGCGCCGTTGCAACCGTTATCATTCAAAACGGAACGCTCAAAGTTGGCGATTACGTTGTGTCCGGCACAACCTACGGCAGAGTGCGGTCGTTGATTGACGATAAGGGCAAGACGATTAAATCGGCGGGCCCGTCTATGCCGGTAGCAGTTTACGGTTTGGAAAAGGTGCCGTCGGCGGGCGACCCGATAGCTGTTGTCGAAAACGAAAAGATGGCACGTCAGGTAATAGAGGAACGTTCGGTCAAGCTCAAAAACGAAATGCTTGCCGACGTGCCGCAGGCCAATCTCGACGTATTCGGCGATTTGGACAGCAAGACCGCAAAAGAGCTTAAACTCGTCATCAAGGCGGACGTTCAAGGTTCGAGCGAGGCGCTTAAAGAAGCGCTTTCCAATCTTTCCAACGACGAGGTCACAGTCAGCGTTGTAAAAGCGGGTGTCGGCGCTATTAACCAGTCCGACATTATGATGGCGGAGGTTTCGCATGCGAGCATTATCGGCTTTAACGTTAAGCCTGACAACGACGCAAAGACGGCTGCAGAGCGTGCCGGAATCGAAATCAAGCTGTTCAGCATAATTTACGAGGCTATGGACTACATTCAGTCCAAAATCGACGATATGCTTGCGCCTAAGTTTGTCGAGCGCGTTACAGGTAAAGCTATTGTTCGCGCTATGTTTAAGGTGTCGGGCGTCGGCTTGGTCGGCGGTAGCTACGTTCAGTCGGGCAAGATCGTGCGTAACGGCAAAGCGCGCCTTTATCGCGGCGGCAAGCTTATTCACGACGGCAACATCGTCGGCTTAAAGCGGTTTAAGGACGACGCCAAGGAGGTCACAATCGGGCTGGAATGCGGTATCGCGATAGCCGATTGTACCGAATACTTGGAAGACGATATCATCGAATGCTACGTAGTGGAAAAGGAGACTAAGTGAGGGGTAACGGAACAAGTCATAGGACGGAGCGCGTTGCGAGTATGATACGGCGCGACGTGTCGGTCATTGTAGATTCATTGTCCGATCCGCGCATACATGGTGTTACCGTAATCGACGCGGAAATGTCGCGCGATCTCAGAAACGCCACTGTGTTCGTGACTGTGGACGGCAACGACGAGTCCGTCGTAAAGGCCCTAAACGGTTGTGCCGGATATATCAGGCACATGCTTGCCGAGGAAAACAGTGAAATGCGCGGCGTCCCGCAGCTCAAATTTGTAATGGACAAAACGCAAGGCTATTACGAGCGCATAGAACAAGTTATCAAGGAAATTCACCATGACAGCGACGACGAGTGAAATACTTAACGCCATTAACGCCGCTAAAACCGTTTTGGTAGTCGGGCATATCAGGCCGGACGGCGATTGCGTTGGCGCGGCGCTATGTATGCGGCATATTTGCGAAAGACTGGGAAAAACAGCCGACGCGGCTTGCGACGGTGAAAAGCCCGCCGCGTATGCGTTCATGCCGGAATACGAGTATTTTTGTGCGCCGCGCTACAAAAAGTACGATCTTTTTATAGCTGTGGACTGCGCTACGGAAAGCCGTTTGGGCGAGTACAAAGCGTTGCTTGCAAGCGCAAAAAACAGCATAAATATTGATCACCACATTACCAATACCGAGTACGGTAATATCAATCACGTGTTGCCGAACGCGTCCAGCACGTGTCAAATACTTTTCGATTTATTCAAGGACGTCGACGGGCTTTTGGATAAAGCATGCGCGTCAATGCTGTATGTCGGTCTTTCCACCGACACTGGACATTTTATGCACAGCAACACCACTGCCGATGTATTTCGCACTGCGGCGGCGCTTTGCGAGTACGGTATTGATATTGCCGCGCTCAATCACGATTTGTATTGCAACAACGGTTTTAATAAGATGAAGCTTACTGCTCGCGCAATCAGCGGAATAGTGCTTTACGAGTCGGGCAAGATTGCGCTGATGAACATATCGTTAAAGGACTTGCAGGATTGCGGTTGCACTTCAGAGGATACCGAGGGGCTTATTGATAATGCATCGGCAATTTCGGGCGTAAGGATAGCTATATCTATGTGCGAACAGCAAGGGTCGGTTTTCCGCATATCGTTCAGGTCGGTGGCGGCGGACGTTTCTGCGGCGGCCGCACGTTTCGGCGGTGGCGGTCACAAGCTTGCGGCGGGTTGTATGATTACGGGCAACCGTTACGACGTTATGGAAAAGGTGGTCGGAGCGGCTACCGCGGCATTGAACAGTGAACGGGCTGATTAATCTTTACAAGCCGACGGGGATGTCGTCGGCACAGGCCGTATCGCGGGTAAAACGCATACTCGGCGAAAAAACGGTTGGACACATGGGTACGCTCGATCCTATGGCGGAAGGCGTGCTGGTGATAGGCGTGGGCAAGTCGGCACGGCTTTTCGACTACATTTCGGGACGAAAAAAAACTTATATAGCCAAATTTAAATTCGGCTATACAACCGACACTCTTGACGCGCTGGGCGATGTGACCGAAACTACGGACGACATTCCGTCGGTTGACGCCGTGTTGCACGCTATGCAGTCGCTTGTCGGCGAGATAGCGCAAATCCCGCCGGTATATAGCGCAAAGCACGTGGACGGCAAGCGAGCATACGCATTGGCGCGCGACGGCAAAAGCGTCGAGTTAAAGCCTGTGCGTGTGAGCATATACGAAACCGAGCTGATATGTCAGCCGAGAATGGACGAAATGGTATTTTCCATCACTTGTTCGGCGGGCACATATATTCGCGCCATATGTCGCGACGTGGGCAAAATGTGCGGATCGCTTGCGACGCTTACGTATTTACAGCGCACAAGGTCGAGTTGTTTCGACGTTAAGGATAGTGTTAAGCTCGACGAGTTGGAACGCATAAAGGAAAAGGCTTTAATTGCTCCGCAAAGCGTTTTGGATTTGCCGGTGTACAATGTGGACGACGGACTGTACGACGATATGGTGCACGGTAGAAAATTAAAGTGCGACGTTGCTTGCGACAGCTTAATATATTGTAACGGACAGTTTTTCGGCATTGGGCATTCCGTAGACGGAATACTTAAAATCAAGACTTATCTACGTGACGACGACTAAGGAGGGAAAAATGAAAGAACTCGGTTCGGAAGAGGTATGCATTGCACTCGGTTACTTTGACAGCGTGCATTTGGGACATCGGAGCTTGATTGACGCTACGCGTGCGTATGCCAAGGAGCATAATATTGCTTCGTGCGTCGCTACGTTCAGCAACAATGCATACAAGCTGTTCAACTCGGAAGATAAGCAGGTTTATACATACGTCGAGCGTTGTGATTTGTTAAAGGACATGTGCGATTACGTTTTGCCCATGCGGTTTGACACACGGCTGAAAAACCACAGTGCCGAGGAATTTTTGCGGGCTTTGTTTGCACGCCACAATATTAAAGCGGTTGTGTGCGGTTACGACTATTTGTTCGGCGCGGGTGCCAAGGGCGACGCGGCGTTTTTAAAGGAATACAGCGCAGCGCACGGCGTGGACTGTATAGTAATGCCGCAGTATCAGTTGGACGGTACGCGCGTATCCACGACCAAGGTTAAGTCGCTTTTGGTGTCAGGCAAGATAGAACAGGCCAATGCTATGTTGGGCGAGCCGTTTATGCTCAGCGGCAAGGTGGTTCACGGCAGGGGCGCGGGCAGAATGTTCGACATTCCCACCGCAAACATAAAATATCCCACCAGTAAAATGTTGCCCAAAGCGGGAGTGTACGGCACGGTATGCGAGATTGACGGCGTTAAGTATTATGGCGCGACAAATATAGGCGCTCGTCCCACGTTCGGACTTTCCAAGCTCGCCGTGGAAACAATGCTCGCCGATTTTAACGACAATATTTACGATAAGGACGTCAAAATTTATTTTCACAAGCACTTGCGCAGCGTAAAGAAGTTCGAAACGCCCGCACAGCTTTCCAAGCAAGTCCACAAGGATATGGAGTGGTACAAATGATTAGGATAGGACCGTCAGGCAACAGCGACTCGTTTTACGCGTCGGGCAGAAAACATACTTATCAGGAAGGCGAGTTTTTGCACGCGCTCGGGCTAAACGCATTTGAGTATTCGTTCGGGCGTGGCGTGTCCATGTCGGACGAAACGGCGGAAAAGATTAAAACGGAATTAGGCAAGTACGACATTGCAATAAGCGTGCATGCGCCGTACTATACCAATTTTGCCAACCCCGATCCCGAAATGATACAAAAGTCCATAGGCTATATTATTCAATCTATAAACGCTTGTAACAAGCTGGGCGGGGAGCGTGTGGTGTTTCATCCCGCGGCATGCGGAAAGGCGACACGTGCCGAGGCTGTGGCGGCAACCGCACGCAACCTTGCTTTACTTGCCGAAAAGTGCCATGATATAGCTTTTCCGTTCAAGCTGTGCGCGGAAACGATGGGCAAGCTCAACCAAATAGGCACGGTGGAGGAGATTGTCGATTTTTGTCTTATAGACGATATGTTTTATCCGTGCTTCGACTTTGGACATATCAATTCATATATGCGCGGCGGGCTTAAAACCAAAGACGATTATAGACGCATATTGGACTACACGATTGACAAGTTGGGCTTTGACAAAGCGTCGCAAATGCACGTGCATTTTTCCAAGATAATGTACGGCGATAAGGGCGAGATAAAGCATCTGACCTTTGAGGACACCAAGTACGGACCGGACTACGCGCCGCTTGCCGAGCTGTTTGACGAATACAAAATGTCGCCGTACGTTGTTTGCGAGTCAAACGGCACCATGTCGGACGACGCACTTATAATGAAAAATATGCACAAAAACGCTTAACAAACGCCACAATATATGGTATAATGAATGCATGGAGTTAAGATAGGTAGTATGAATACATCCGACTTGTTTGAAAATAATCCTAAAATAGACGCGTTTGTGGTTACGGACGAATCCAACCGTTACTACTTTACTAAAATGGAAACCTCGTTCGGCGCGGTTATTTTATCGCCGAGCCGCAACGTTTTCATAACCGATTTCCGCTACGAATCGGAAGCGCGGGAAAAGGTTGTCGATTTCGAAATCGTCATAACCACGTATTCGGGATTTTATGCCAAAATAGCCGAAGTGCTTTCGTCATTGGACGCAAAGACGGTAGGCTACGGCGAAAAGATGTATATAGATGAGTTTAACAACTTCAAGTCCGCGCTTAGCGGTTTTAAGCTCAAGCCGGCGGAAGCCATTATCGAAGCCAAGCGCGCAGTCAAGACGGAAGAAGAAATATCCATTATCAAAACCGCGCAGCAAATTGCGGAGACCGCGCTAAAACGCGCTATGTCCCGTGCCAAGGCGGGCGTTACCGAGCGCGAGCTTATGGCGGAAATCAATTACGAAATGATTATGGCGGGCGCGGATAAATATTCGTTTGAAACGATTGTCGCGTTCGGTGCCAACACTGCACAGCCGCACCATCATCCGTCCGACAAAAAGCTGGAAAAGAACGAGCTTATTTTGGTCGATATGGGCGCCAAGTACCGCGGCTACTGTTCTGACATGACCCGCACGTTCTGCTTGGGCAATGCGGGCGCCAAGCTTACCGAGGTATACAATATAGTCAAGGAAGCGCAAGAGTATGCCATCAAGCACATAAAGGCCGGTATGACATGCAACGACGCGGACGCGCTTGCAAGGGAATACATAACGTCCAACGGCTACGGCGAAAATTTCGGACACTCGTTCGGTCACGGCGTGGGTGTGGATATACACGAAGAGCCGCGCGTGGGCGCAAACAGCCAAACGGTGTTACAACCCAATATGATAATCACTGCGGAGCCGGGGATTTACCTTGCGGGCTTGGGCGGTGTGCGCATAGAGGATATGCTTGTAGTCAAAGAGGACGGCGTTGTCAACTTAACGTCTTACGACAAAAAACTCAGTTTCTAATCAGTCAATAATTGCTTTAAGCAAAAACAAATAAAAAATTATTCCGAGGAGGATTTTTATGGTATCGGCAGGAGATTTCCGCAAAGGCACAACATTCGAGATGGAAGGCAAGGTTTATACCGTTGTCGAATTTCAGCACGTAAAACCTGGCAAGGGTTCGGCGTTTGTTCGCACCAAAATCAAAAACGTAATTACGGGACAAGTCCTTGAAAACACGTTCAACCCCTCGGATAAGTACGAGGAAGCGCATATCGACAGGCGCGAGTATCAGTATTCGTACAATGATGGCGACCTGTATTACTTTATGGACACCGAAACGTTCGATATGTTGCCGCTCAATCACGATTTGTGCGAGGACGCACTTCGCTTCATCAAGGAAGAAATGACGGTTACCATTTCTTCGTACAAGGGTTCGCCGTTTGCGGTAGAGCCGCCCAACTTTGTCGAGCTTGAGATTGCCGACACCGAAGGCGGTATTCAGGGCGACACCAGCAAACCCGGCAACAAGCCCGCTACGCTGGAAACAGGCTTTGTTATCGGCGTGCCGCTGTTCGTTAATATCGGCGACAAGATCCGTGTAGACACCCGCACGGGAACATATATGGAACGCGTAAAATAATCATAACAAATAATTTATGACTGTCAAAACCCGAAGTAAAAATTCGGGTTTTTTCGTGCCGCAAAATTCTACTCGGCATAATAGCGACGCTTGTCCCATAAATATAACGGTATGGAAGCGCTGTATAGGCTTATTCCCGATAAGTATTCCGCAGTGATAGAAAAGCGGCTCAGTCTGCAAAGACTGAGTGAATTGCGTATTATCAACGGCGGGCCCGTCAGGGTGTGCTACGACGGCGTTTACTATTTTTTATGCGAATCGGGACTTACCAAGGACAAGTCCGCCGCGTTTACGGCGGGCGGCGGCAGTGCCGAACAAATAGTAATGCGCGCTTGCTCTCATTCGCTGTTTACCGTTACGGACACGCTTAAGCGCGGGTATATATCGGTTACGGGCGGCATAAGGGTTGGCGTGTGCGGCGCAGGCGTAATGCAGGGCGGGACGCTTACTGCCGTCAAAGATTTTTATTCTGTCAATATCAGGTTGCCGCACGAGGTTAAGGGGTGCGCGGGTGTGCTTGCGCAAAAGCTTACTTGTAACGGGCGGATAAAAAACACGCTTATAATTTCTCCGCCCGCCGCAGGCAAAACTACGATATTGCGCGACTTGTGTAGATTACTTTCGGACGGTGGACGGTCTGTTTTATTATGCGACGAAAAGTATGAAATAGCTTCGGTGTCTTGCGGCGTGCCGTCACTGGACGTTGGGTGCTGTACCGACATAATAAGCGGTGTGGACAAGCCAAAGGTGTTTGAAATGGGTATTGCCAATATGAGTCCCGAAATAATTATGACCGACGAGCTGTTTGCCGCCGATTTGCCGTACGTGCGCCGCGCGTCTACATGCGGCATTGCGGTAATAGCCACCGCGCACGCAAGGAATATAGACGAGCTTAAAGTCAAGCAGGAATATTCGGATATAGTGGCACATGGAGTATTCGACAGCTACGTGGTTTTGTCCGGTCCGCCGTCGCGTACAGTAACGGTGTACGAAGGAGTTGTGCAATGAGCGTAAAACTGTTTTTGTTGTTTTTGTGCGTGGCTGCAGGCACGTTTTGCGGATATATGATATTGCTGTCGTACAAAAAGAATTATTCGTATTTGGACGGTGTGTGCGGCATGATAAGTGCGCTCAAACAAAACCTATCCTACAAAAAAGACGCCGTCCCCGTAGTGCTTGGCGGCTTAAAGGTGAGCAGTGCTCAGCTGCAAAAGAACATAAACGAATACATAGGTTTCATAGGCGGTCAAACGGATAAGCGGGTAATCAGCCGCGGATTTTTGCCGCAATCGACATACGACGGAGTGACCGATTTGTTCGAGGCGATTGGCGGGTCGGACGAAAGCTCGCAAAACGCGCGGCTGGACGCGCTGTCACTGCGGTTTGGTAAGCTTCGCACCGAGGCCGAACGCAAGTATAAGAGTATGGGTGCAGTTGCCGTTAAGCTTGGATTTTTGATCGGGCTGGGCGTGGGGGTATTGGTGTTATAGGGGCAGTATGGACATAAGTATTATATTCAAAATAGCGGCAGTCGGACTGATAACCGCAATAATAAACCAAGTGCTTAAAAAATCGGACAAGGATGAAATAGCAATGCTCGTCACGCTTGCCGGACTTGTAACCGTGCTTATCATGGTCGTGAACATGATAGGGCAATTATTCGATACGCTCAAAACGGTTTTCGGAATGTACTGATGGAAATTTTCAAGATAGCGGCTATTGCATTGATAACTGCGTTTTGCGTATTGGTGTTGCGCGAAGTAAAAAGCGAGCTTGCGCCAATCGTCGCGCTTGTAGGCGGCTTGGTGGTGGTGCTTTCGGTAATCAACTACTTTTCGGACGTATTTTCGGTGATATCGTCTGTGGCGAAAAAGGCAGGGCTTGCCGCGTCGGTGATAATGCTGTTGTTCAAGGTGATTGCAATAGGATACGTAACGGAGTTTTCGTCGTCGATTATGGACGATATGGGGCTTTCGTCGTTGTCGGACAAGGTTACGCTTGCCGGCAAGCTTATTATAGTGGCAATGTCGTTGCCGATAGTTGTACAGCTGTTCAACTTTATAGCAGGATTACTTGCATGAAAAAGATTTTGCTTGTGATAGTAATAGCGGTGTCGTTGCTTTGCCTGTGTGGGGCGGGCGAAAAAGACAAGGCGGACGACAGCTCCGCCGCGACAACCGCCGCCCAAAAAACGGAAGGCGGGGACAGCGTTGACGATTTGCTTGGCAAGCTTAATCTTAACGATATTCAAAGCATACTCGACGCGCTTTCGTCGGACGGAATAGAGGTGTTTGGCTTCGACGATATTGTCGAACGCGTAAGGGCAGTGGCAAACGGCGAGTTTAAAAACGATTTTAAAAGCGTCATCACGTACGCGCTTGCGCTGCTTGGCGCGGATATCTTTGAGTTTTTGCCAATGCTGATAGGTTGTTTGGCTATCGTGCTGGCGTACAATATAATCAATTCGGTAAAGGGTAGAGTGGCGTCCGAATCGGTGGGAAAGGTTGTGTACTTTGCAACCGGCACGCTTGCCGTTACCCTTGTAGTGGGGTACTTTGCGACTGTAATGATGTATGCGGTTAAGTTTGTAGTGTCGCTAAAAACGCAAATAAACGCCGTCGCGCCCGTGTTGATAACGCTAATGACGGCGGCGGGCGCGTCCTCGTCGGCAAGTGTGTACGCGCCGTCTATTGCCGTACTCGGCAGCGGCATGACCAACGTAGTTACGTATTTGGCTTTTCCCGCGCTGTTAATGGCTATGGTGTTCGATATTATAGGCTCGGTTTTCGGCGCGGTCAAGCTGGATAAAACCGCCGAATTTTTTCGCTCGGCTTGTAAGTGGTTTTTGGGTACCGCGTTCTTTTTGTTCGTAACAATTATAGGCGTGTCCGGCATAACGGCGTCTGTCAGCGACGGTATATCGGTACGTGCAGCCAAGTTTGCCGTGTCCAAGTACGTGCCGATAATAGGCGGGTATTTGTCGCAGGGCTTCGATTTTGTAATGGCTGGCAACGTGCTTATAAAGAACGCACTCGGCTCGAGCGCAATAGTGCTGATAGTGCTGTTTGCATTGCCGGTAATATCCAAGCTCGCAGTTTTCACGCTCACGCTAAAACTAACTGCTGCTATAGCCGAACCGCTGGGCGGCGAAAAATTCAGCGGAATACTTACCACCATATCCAAGTCGTCGTCCGCAATGAACGCGGTCGTAGTCGGTATGACTTTTTTGTACATACTTTTTCTTTCCATGGCTATTTGTACGGGGAATATGGCGTTATGAGTTCGTTTGCGGCATGGGGACTTACGCTACTGGGGTTGGCGGTTATATGCACGATTGCCGAAATGCTGTTACCGCAGGGCAAAACGCGCGGCGTTATACGCTCGGTCATGGCAACTATAGCCGTGTTGGTTATAGTAACGCCGTTGCCTAACCTCATCAAAAACGGGTTCGATTTCGATTTAACCGAGGATACTATAAAATTGGACGCCGAGTATATTAAATACTCGGACGATAAGCGCGGGGAGTATTCGGCGCGCGCCGCCGAGTTGTACCTTAACCAAAACGGTTACGACGGAATAGAAGTGTCTGTGCAAATGGACGGATACAAAGTTAAATCCGTTACGGCAAAAATTTCCGATTCAGGCATTATGCAAAACGGCGAGCATATAAATAACAGTGAAATTAAAAAATTGCTTGCCGAATATTTCGGTATAGAAAAGGAGGCGGTTATGGCGTATGGGTAATAAAATATCGGAATGGCTGAAAAAGCTGAAAAACGTTAAGCATTTGCAAATAATCGCTTGTGTAGCGGTGCTGTTCACAGTATTGTTGGTTTACTTTTCTTGCGCGTCGTGTTCGGACAAGGCAACGTCAACGTCATTGATAGACAGCGATACGGCAAGCTCCGACTACTGTACGAACATGCGTGCACAGGTGGAAAAAATAGTGTCGCAAATATCGGGAGTAGGCTCGGCGTCGGTGGTTATCAACTGGGACAGAAGCAGTGTTCAAACCACGTTCGGCGGCGGAGCTACCGAAAATCCCAAGGCGGTCGGTGCGCTGATTGTGTGCGACGGCGGCAACAATACAAAAGTCAAGCTGGACGTTATCTACGCCGTATCTACGCTGTTAGATTTGTCCATAGAGAGAATTATGGTATATCCCAAATCAAAATAGGAGGCTTTTATGAGTAAAAAGAAAAAAATCATCGTGCTTGCAAGCATGGTCGCACTTTTGGTATTGACGGGCTGTCTTAACTACTTTTTGAACCGTCCCGCATCCAATCCCGCAAACGCCGAGGGTACGCTCACTTACAGCGACTACTTTGCCGCATCACGCGCCGACAGAACGTCCGCCCGCGAGGAAACGGTGTCGTATTACAACACGATAATCAACAGCGAAGCGACTTCGGTGGAAGCCAAAGCAAGTGCCGAAACCGAGCTTGCGGCGCTTGTCGCTGGCGTTGACACCGAGCAGCGCCTTGAAACGCTTATCAAATCGCTCGGCTTTGACGATTGCATAGTAACTGTAGGCAAGGAAAAAATCAGCGTTATAGTTAAGTCCGACGCGCTTACCGAGCAGGAATCTGCGCAGCTCCTCGACATGGTTTGCACCGAAACAGGCAAGACGGTCGGCGAGGTTCGCGTCAAGTCGATAGACCTTTAAAGCGCAGCCGCGACACGGAAAACGGGCGACATTTTCGTCCGTTTTTTTGTGCCTAAATTATTTGCAAGCACTTGTGTTTTGAATGGCGATATGTTATACTAAGTATACGGTGGATTTTACCTATCCGTCTACAGTAAATTTTCGAGGTAGTAAATGAGCGCAAAGCGAAACAATTCATTATCGAACGGCATAACGTACGGACATAACGTTTTGCGGTCGATTATACGTTTGGCTGCGCAGGAGATAAGCGGGGTCGAATCGGTTTGCGGCAGAGGTGTGCGCTGTTACATTTACGGCGACACCATAGACGCCGACGTGTACTTGGAGGTGAACAGCGAGGTAAGCTGTTCGGATATCGCGTACCGCGTTCAGGATAACATCAAGCGTTCGGTGGAAACAATGACCGATTACAAAATGGGTGTAATCAATATTAATATTATTTCGGTTAAATTCTTGAAGCATTAGGAGTAGCTTGAATGAAACGACGCGCCGCGCGGGAAATCGCGTTTAAACTTACTTACGAAATGGTTATGACCGGACAGTTCAACAGCGAAACTCGTGACGAGCTTGTTATGGGCGACGCCGATTGCGATTCTATCAATTATATCAACGGCATTACCGATGGCATTGCCGAGCATTTTGACGACCTAAAAGCGACTATAATCAAGTACGCAAAGGGCTACGAGTACGACAGGATTTACAAGACCGATCTTGCGCTTTTGTTGCTTTCGTGCTACGAAATAAAATATACCGACACTCCGCCGGCAGTGGTTGCAAACGAAACGGTGGAGCTTGCCAAAACCTATTCCGACGTCAAGAGTCATGCGTTTATCAACGGCATACTCGCTTCGGTCATAAAAGAGGTGACTAATGGCTGAAATAATCGACGGCAAAGCTCTTGCTGCAAAATTTAAAAGTGAATTGCTCGTTCGCGCCAACAGCTTTGAAAATAGCTATGGGCGCAAGGTTGGGCTTGCAGTAATTCGCGTAGGCGCAAATCCGGCTTCCGCGGTGTACGTGCGCAACAAGATTAAAGCGTGTAATGAATGTAATATTCGTTCGTTCAGCTTCGAGCTTGACGAGGATACAAGCAGCGAGCAACTTATCGAGCTTATTCACAAGCTTAACGCCGACGTGCAAGTGGACGGCATTTTGGTTCAGCTCCCGTTGCCCAAGCACATTGACGAGCGCACGGTGCTTGCCGAAATAGTGCCGCAAAAGGACGCGGACGGTTTTCACGCCATCAATGCGGGCAAGCTATTTTTGGGCGAAAAGGACGGCACGGTGGCTTGTACGCCGCGCGGAATAATAGAGCTTATCAAATCTACAGGTGTGCCGATTAGAGGCAAACACGCGGTTGTTGTGGGACGCTCCAATATTGTAGGCAAGCCCGTGGCGGCGTTGCTTCTTGCCAACGACGCCACGGTTACCGTTTGTCACAGCCGCACCGTAAACTTGAAGGAAATAACTTTAACCGCCGACATACTTGTCGTTGCGATAGGTAAGAGTAAATTTATTACTGCGGATATGGTCAAGCAGGGCGCGGTAGTTATAGACGTCGGTATGAACCGCGACGAAAACGGATTGTGCGGCGACGTGGACTTTGACGGCGTAAAGAACGTCGCAGGCTATATTACGCCCGTCCCGGGCGGTGTGGGACCTATGACTGTTGCCATGCTTCTTTGCAATACCGTTGACGGGGCAGTGCATGAATAGGCAAATGACCGTATCACAGCTTTCCCGATATATAAAGGGTGTGTTCGAGGACGAGGAGCTTTTGCACGACATAACGCTTTCGGGCGAGGTTGCCGAGGTATCTTATTCGGAGAGGCACACGTTTTTGGTGCTTTCGGACGGCGCGTTCTCGGTGCGTTGCGTGCATTTTTCGTCGCGCGACAAGATTGAAAAGGGCGCGTTTATAGCATTGCGTGGATCGGTCAATTTTTACGATAAACGAAATTCGGTAACGTTTACGTATTCGGAATTCTTTTCGCAGGGCGTTGGCGACAAAAATACCAAACTAATGCAGCTAAAACAAAAGCTGTGCGACCAAGGCTATTTTACCGACAGGCCGCAGCTGCCCAAGTACATTGTGCGCGTGGTTGCGGTAACAAGTCCCGACGGCGCGGCAATACGCGATTTTATTCGTGTTGTACACGACGAAAATCAGTTTGTGGTAATAGAGGTTTATCCCGTCAAGGTGCAAGGCGAGGGCGCGGCGGCGCGAATGGCTGACGCCATAGCCAAACTGCAATCGTACAACACCGACGCAATAGTGCTTTGCCGCGGCGGCGGTAGTGACGAGGACTTGGACGCCTTTAACGACGAACAGCTTGCCGTAGCGGTGGCTACATCGCGTATCCCGATTATTTCCGCCGTCGGACACGAGGTCGATTACACCTTATGCGATTACTGCGCAGGTACGCGTGCGGGTACGCCGTCCATAGCGGGGCAAGTAGTCAACGCGCATGCGGGCAGGATTGTTGCCGACCTTGCAACGTATATGTCGGCAATCAAGTCTTGTATGGAAAGTAAATATCAGCGCAACGTGCTGAGATTGAATAGGTTAGGCAAAGCCACTACCTACGCCGCAACAAAGCGTATAAGCAGGCAGTACGGATTGTTACGCTCGACGGCAATCGAATTACGGCACAGTGCAAGCAATAGGTTACAATCGTTTGCGGCAAGCACTGCCGATTACGCCGCGCGGATGAAATCGGCTTTGGCGGTAAGATACATGGCAAGCCGCGCCAAAACCGACAAGCTGACCGCGCTGCTTTCCGCGCTCGACCCGCATAGGATTATCAAGGTCGGTTATGCGGCGGTCGCAAAAAGAGGTAAACGTATTTCGGGTGCGGCGGGGCTTGATTTGGGCGACGATATAGATTTGATTTTTTCGGACGGAACAGCCACCGCGCATATAACCGCCGTCAAGCGGAATGCTAAGGAATAAAGGAGTCAGTTATGGAAAACGCAAAAACGCGCACACTCGCTTCGGGCGATTTTGAAAATAAATTGGACGAGCTTCAAAAAATAGTCCAAAGACTGGAAAACGATTCTGATGTCACGTTGGAGGATAGTATGAGCCTGTACGAGAGCGGGCTGAAAATCGCCAAGGAATGCGTCGAGGATCTATCGCTGTTAAACGCGCGCATTGCCGAGCTTAACAAGCAGCTCGACTTGGTGCTGACAATGCCGGCCTTTGGTGATAACGATGAAAATTGACGAGTACAAAAAATATTCGGACGGCTATAAAGAGCAAATAGACGCCGAGCTCAAAAAAATAATAGGCGAGCTTAATTATTCCGCTGATTTCAAAGAGGTGTTGGAATATGCGCTTTTCCCGGGAGGAAAGCGGCTTAGACCCATTCTTATGCTGGAATGGCACAATATGTTTGCGCCCGCCGATTATTACGCTTTGCGTTACGCTTGCGGGCTGGAAATCCTTCACGCATATTCGCTTATTCACGACGATATGCCGTGCATGGATAACGACGATTACCGTCGCGGCAAGCTTACCGTTCACAAAAAGTACGGCGAGGGCATGGCGCTTTTGGCGGGCGATGCGCTTATGGATTTGGCGTATAGAATTTTGAATATGCCTACTCCTGCGTTGGAGGTCGGACCGTTTTGCATGTTCAAGGACATGTGCGGGGACGGCGGACTTATTCACGGTCAATATTGCGACTTATACGGCAAGATCGACAATTTAGACGATTTGCTGGACATGTGCAAGCATAAAACGGGTGCGCTTATCAAGCTGTCATGCATCAGCGGTTTTGCGCTCGGCAATAATCTCGATTACAAAAAGTGTAAGGCGCTTTTCGAGTCGCAACCGTCCGACGAAACCGCAGCAACCGACATGACGGACGATAGGCTTTTGCTCAACTACGTTTTGGCAAGCGGGTTCGGCGAAGCGTTCGGCGCGGCGTTCCAGCTTTACGACGATATTTCCGAATATATAAACGGCGAAAAGATTTCAAGCACCAGCGTTATGAACTACGTCGACTTGGACGAAGCCAAAAAAATGCTCAACACGCTTTTAAACGACGCGGCGGACACTTTGGAAGCGCTTCGCGGCGACACTGCGTTTTTGCGTGAGCTGCTCAATAGGTTTATTATTATTTAACTTTGGATTACGCAAGTATCACAACGCCGTCGGAGCTTAAACGGCTTAATATCAACCAGCTTGGCGGATTGTGCGCAAGCATTAGGGAACGTATAATAAACGTCGTGGAAAAGAACGGCGGGCATTTGGCGTCCAATCTCGGTACGGTGGAGCTTACGGTCGCGCTTCACTATGTTTACGACTGTCCAAAGGATAAGATAATTTTCGACGTGGGGCACCAGTCTTATACGCACAAGATACTTACGGGGCGGGGCGAGGCATTCGACGGCTTGCGGCAAAACGGTGGCATATCGGGATTTCCTCAGCCGGCGGAAAGCGAGTACGACGCGTTCACGGCAGGGCATGCATCCACGTCGCTTTCGGTCGCGTTGGGATTTGCCGAAGCGGCAAAGCAAACAGCCGCCCAATCGGACGTTGTTGCTGTAATAGGTGACGGTGCGCTCACAGGCGGCATTGCGTACGAGGCGCTCAATGCAATCGGCAGCGATCATTTGCCAGTGACGATAGTGCTTAACGACAACAATATGTCTATAAGCAAAAACGTCGGCGCAATGAGTAAGTATTTAACACGCTTGCGCGTAAGCAAAAAGTACGTCGGAATGAAAAACGAAATCAAACGCGCCGTGTCCATAATCCCGCTTTTCGGCGACGGCATTTTGCATTTAATGGATAAAGGCAAAAAGCTGTTAAAGCGCATTGTGCTTTCCAACAAGATGTTCGAGGAGATGGGAATATCGTATTACGGTCCGTTCGATGGGCACAATGTCGGCGAGCTTATAGAAATTTTCGAGCAGGTACGCAAAAAGAAAGGGCCTGCGCTTGTCCATATAATAACCGATAAAGGTCACGGACTTAAAAGCGCCGTTACCGACCCCGAGCACTCTCATGGCATTTCGTCAGTTGGCGCGATATCAAGCAACGATTTTTCGTCGGTGCTCGGCGAGTTTTTGACGGACGCCGCGCAAAAAGACAACCGCATTATGGCGGTTACGGCGGCTATGGCTATAGGAACGGGATTGGAAAAGTTTTCTGTCGCGCATCCCGATAAATTCAAAGACGTAGGTATTGCGGAAGAACACGCCGTAACTTACTGCGGCGCGCTGGCGGCGGGCGGCATAAAACCGTACTTTGCCGTGTATTCCACGTTTTTGCAACGCGGGTTCGACCAAATAGTGCACGACGTTTGCATAGATAGGCGCGCCGTTACGTTTTGCATAGACCGTGCGGGCGTAGTCGGTTCGGACGGCGTTACCCATCAAGGCGTGTTCGATTTGAGCTATTTGCTTCCCGTGCCGAACATGACGGTAATGTGTCCTGCGGACGGCGACGAGCTAAAAGAAATGCTTAAATTTTCGCTAACTTTTAACGCGCCGCTCGCTATACGCTATCCCAAATCATATACCGTGAACAGAGCGCATGCGCCAATTGTCTACGGCAAGTGGGAGAATATTGCGATAGACAAAAGCTCGCACGTCTACGTTTTGTGCGCGGGCGGACGGGCGCTCGATATTGCGCTTGCCGCCGTCGCGGAAAAAAAGCTTAATATTGTAAATGCGAGGTTCGTTAAGCCTCTCGACACCGAGTATCTTGACGGCATAAACAAGCGCGGAAATATTATTGTCACAATAGAGGACAATATGCGCGCAGGCGGGTTTGGCATGAGCATATTGCAGTATCTCAACAATAGTGGAATGTTATGTAAGTTCGCTTCACTTGCGCATGACGATAAGTTTATCGACAACCGCGACGTATGCTCCTCGTTGAACGATTCGGGACTGTCGCGGGAAAACTTGTTAAACGTAGTTAAAAGCCTTGAATAAAACTCCGAAATAGGATATAATGTACTTATGAAAATCGGTGTGTATTCCAATCCAATAAAAGACCCGACGGGCTCGGTGCGTGATGCCGTGTTCGCCGCCGCCGAGCAAAACGGCATTCAAGCGTTGCAGTACGCAGCGGGCGAGCGGTATGACTTTATAGTGTCGGTGGGCGGCGACGGCACTATTTTACGCATAGCAAAGGACAGCGCCAAGTCGGGCATACCCATTTTAGGTATAAACATGGGCACGGTAGGGTTTTTGACAGAAACCGATCCGAACGATATATCGTCCGCGCTCCAAAGATTGAAGGCGCACGATTACATATTGGAACGCCGTGCGTTGATTGACGCTACTCATGGCGACGAGCATTTTTACGCTCTTAACGATATTGTGGTACGTTCTAACAGCGGAAGAATGATTTCTATGGAAGTGCGTGTTGCGGGCGAAATAATAGACAAGTTCACCTGTGACGGCTATATAGCTTGTACTCCGACGGGCTCGACTGCGTACTCGCTTTCGGCGGGCGGGTCTGTAATAGGCCCGAATACGCCTGTAATTGCGTTGACACCCGTAAATCCGCATACCCTTCGCACCAGACCGATAGTCGTAGGGTCGTTTGAACAAATAGAGCTCAAAAATACAGGACTTGCCGATGCGGGCGTGTACGTGGACGGTGAGCATATCGGCGAACTTAAAAGCGGCAATGCGGTCGACGTAACGGGCTGGGATATGAGCGCACTGTTTGTTCGGTTCGGAAAAAAGAGCTTTTATTCGCGCTTGCTTGACAAGCTTAACGCTTGGTCGGCGACGGAGGACTGATGTTACAGAGGATAACAATACATAATCTTGCGCTCATAAAGCATTTGGAAATAGAGTTCGATAGCCAACTGAACGTTTTTTCGGGTGAAACCGGCGCAGGCAAATCCATAATAGTCGATTCGCTCATGTTGCTTGTTGGCGGGCGATACGACAAATCGCTGCTAAAATTCGGCGAGGACAGCGGGTACGTCGAGGGCGTGTTCGACTTTAACGACAGCACGCCGTTAGAGGATATGGGTATAGACTGCGAGGACGGAATATTTATAGTCACGCGCAAGTTCACCAAGGACGGAAAAAACGATATTCGCGTAAACGGCAAGCAAATGACCACCGCCATGCTGCGCGAGCTTATGCAAAACTACGTGGATATTTACGGACAAAACGAATATCAATCGTTGCTCAAAATATCCGAACAAAAGAAAATCCTCGATTACTTTGTGTTTAAGTCCGACAGCACGCCGCTCGAAAGACAAAAACAGCTTTACAATGAATACAAAAAGCTTTGCGCCGATATGGAATCTTTGGGCGACGAAACGGCGCGCGCACAGCGTATAGATATACTCAACTATCAAATAGACGAGATTATCAAAGCCAACGTAAAGCCGGACGAAGAGCAACAGCTTTTAGATAGAAGGCATGTGCTTATGGCGTCCGAGCGAATAAAGAACGCGCTTGCCGAATGTTATGCCGCGCTCGACGACGGCGATTGCAGCGTTACGGAAAATATGGACGGCGCCATGCGCGCAATGTCAGGTATAGCGTCGTTCGGCGAAAAATTTTCGGAGCTGGAAAGTCGGCTTAAATCGGTTTCAATCGAGCTTGACGACATTGCCGAGTGCGTAAGGGATGAGCTTAACGGCATGGACGGCAGTGAGCAAGAGCTGGACGAGGTGTCAGCGCGGCTGGATAAAATCCGTTCGCTCAAATCCAAGTACGGCACGTTCGAGTCAATGCAAAGGTTTTTGGCGGATGCCAAGGCGGAAGCTGAACGCTTGTCGCGCGGCGCGGAGCTGTATGACGAGCTATGCAAAAAGGAAGCGGTTGCCAAAAAGGCGTTGTACGACAATAGTAAGCTGCTTTCCGATATGCGCCGTAAGGGTGCGGTCGACTTGCAAAAGCGCATTGTTGCCGAGCTGGGCGATTTAGGCATGCCCAAATCGTCGTTCGAGGTTGTGTTTGCCGAAATGCCTAATTACGACGAATTTGCGACTCACGTCACGTCGAGCGGGTTTGACAATTTACAGTTTTATTTAAGTCCCAACGTCGGACAACCGCTTTTGCCACTTATAAAGATAATATCGGGCGGTGAAATGTCGCGGTTTATGCTGGCTATCAAGCTGGTTACCGGTGACCTGAGCAGTATCGGCACAATGATATTCGACGAGGTGGATACCGGTATAAGCGGCGCAATAGGGCTTTGCGTTGCCAAAAAGCTTGCACAGCTTTCGCGCGGACACCAAGTACTTTGCGTTACGCATCTTGCGCAAATAGCAGCAATGGCGGACGGTCACTATTTTATAGAAAAGTCCGAAAAGGACGGGGACACGCAAACGAGCGTTACGCCGTTGGATAGAATGGGTATGATAGGCGAAATTTCGCGGCTTTCGGGCACAAAGGGTGTTTCGTCTTCGTCCGACAAAAGCGCGACAGAACTGAAAGACTTTTGCGATACGTTCAAATCGGGCACGTTTGATTAGACGGTTAATTTTCGATTAAGAAGTATATAATTCGACAAGCGACAAAAACTATACGTGATGAAAAAGTTACGTAGAATTTTGTGCGCTTTTTTTGCGCTGTTTTTATGTGTTGCGCTTTTGCCGGTCGGGCAAGGCTACGTTTATGCCGAAACTGAACAAAGCGTTTATATCGGCGGTTATCCCATAGGTATTTCCATAGATATTGACGGATTGCTCGTGGAAAGCGTTACAGGAGTAGAAACGGAATACGGAATCGCCGCAGTAGAAGGACTTAGAAAGGGCGATATCATAAAGAAAATCGACGGCAAAGAGGTTGACGATGTCGACGACATATCGGAAATCATAACGACCGCCGACGCCGTAAAAATCGATTTGTCGCGCAACGGCAAGGACATTTCGCTTGAAGTTAAGCCTATGATCGAGGCGTTCAGCCAAAAACCGCGGCTTGGCATAAAAATCAAAGACGTGATTTACGGCGTGGGTACGGTAACCTTTGTGCGCGAGGACGGCAGCTATGCCGCGCTCGGCCATGAAATATCTTACGACGGCGGTAGCATACCGTTTGACGGCGGGCATATACATGCGTGTAAAGTTGTGGGCGTCAAAAAAGGAGGTAAAGGCGAGGCGGGCGCGTTACTTGCTTCCGTTTCGCCAGACAAGGTGTACGGCTCCGTATGCTGTAACAACAGTTTCGGTATAGCAGGGCAGTTTCATTCCGATTTTGCTAAGGGCGAAAAAGTGCCTCTGGCAAAGCGCGGCGAGGTACATGCGGGCGCGGCAAAAATCAAAACCTCGGTAAACGGCGAATCGCAGTATTACGATATAGAAATTATTAAGGCGTCGCATCAAAGCTCGCGCAAGGAAAAGGGTATGGTAATTCGCATTACCGATAAACGCTTACTCGATTTAACCGGTGGCGTAGTGCGCGGCATGAGCGGGTCTCCCATATTGCAAGACGGAAAGCTTGTCGGCGCGGTTACGCACGTTTTTCTTAACGACTTTACCAAGGGTTACGGCGTGTACGCGGAATTTATGAATTAACGAAATTTGTTTGAAATTGACGAATATCGGCGACGTTTGTGACATAGATTTAAAATATGAGACGCACGTATGTTATTTCCGATTGGTTTTATAGGCTTTCGCACACGGTCAGACGCAATAGATCGTGTGTTCTGCTGTATTCGCTGTTATGCCTGCTGTTTGTAGTCGTCGGCGTTGCCGTCGGCGCAAACATGTCCGACAAGACGGAGTACGTTTTGCGCAACGGCGCACCTGTATTCAAGTTTTTGCGCGGCGACAACGGCATAGTTGCATTTTTCTTTATCGACTTAATGCTGTCGTGTGTGTACTGCGTGTTTGGCGCATCAATGTTCTATTTCAGGGCACTGACCTTTATTTCGCTTGTGCCGTGCGCGTACCGAGCGTACGTGTTGGGCGCTAATACTTGTATTATAATCGTGGTGTTTTCGGTTTCTGCATTGCCCATGCTGTTTGTGGCGTTCGTTCCTATTTGTATAATCGAAATCACAATTTTGTGCATGACGTCGTATAGGTGTTTTTATTTTTCGTCGTTAAACCGCCGATGCACGCCGTCTATTGTGGATATTAAGCTGTATTATAAGGGCTTGCTGTCGTACATCTTTGCGCTGGCGATTTTCACGCTTATCAAAGCGCTAACTCTCGTTCTTTTCGGCTCGGCATTAATAGGCGTATTGTAGTAAATAATTTTTGAATTATTTTCTCCGAGATAAACCAAACTATCCATATGAATTTTCTCGGAGGGAATATGAACAAAAAAATCTTGTTAGGCATAGCCGGAATACTTACGGCTATAATAGCTTTTTCGCCGATGTTCGGAGTAATGCACGCGGCGCACGCCGATACCGTACCGCAAAATCTTGCGACTACGTGCAAGGCGGCAATGCTGCTTGACGCGAATACAGGCACGGTTGTTCTCGAAAAGAACACAAAACAGCACTTGCAAATAGCGAGCATGGTAAAAATCATGACGCTCGGTTTGGCGTTTGATGAAATAGAAAAACGTGAAATACCGCTCGACACAGTTGTCACCGCGTCGGAAAACGCCGCGGCTATGGGTGGGTCGCAAGCCTTTTTGGACGCAAACGCGGCTTACCGCTTGGACGAGCTGTTAAAAAGCATAGTCGTCGCTTCGGCTAACGATTCGTGCGTTGCTGTTGCGGAACACTTGTACGGCAGTGTGGACGCATTTGTTGCGGCTATGAATGAGCGTGCCGAGCAAATGGGACTTAAAGATACCAAGTTTGTAAACTGCACGGGCTTGCCGCACGAGGGACAGTACAGCTGTGCCGCCGACGTTGCGGTAATGTTCAAAAGCCTTATGTCGCATGATAAGTTTTATGAATACGCCAAGGTGTGGATGTATGACTTTGAGCATCCGAGCGGTAGGGTAACAGGGCTTACCAACACCAACAAGCTTATTCGCTTTTACGACGGCTGCGACGGCGGTAAAACGGGCTATACCGACGAGGCACGCTCATGCATAACGGTAACCGCCAAGCGCGGCGATACACGGCTTATTTGCGTTGCTATCGGTGCTGAAAATTCCAAAACCCGCAACAAAGAAGTTTCGGAAATGCTCAATTACGGATTTGCTAACTACAAAACGGTGTGCGCATTGCAAAAGGGCGAGGTGCTTGGCGAGTACGGCGTTGACGGCGGCAAGACCGACAAGATTAAGGTGGTTGCCGAAGAGCAATGCACGGCGTTCACCAAGTGTGGCGAAAAGAGCGACGTTACCTTGCGCATAGATATCGATACGCTCAGCGCACCCGTCAAAAAGGGTCAAAAGGTGGGTACGGTGACTGTGCTTATCAACGGCGAGGAATATCGCACTCTTAATGCCGTAGCGCAAAACGGCTGCCAAAAGAAAGGTTATAAGGATATTTTGGACGACTTTATAGCCGAATGGTAAAATTTGCCGCAATATATTGACGGAAAGGCGATTGTGTGGTAAAATATGCCTATGAGCAAAACCATTATCGCACCGTCAATACTCAGCGCAAACTTTGCCGATATGGGCAAAGAAATAAAAAACTTGTCCGAAATCGGCGCCGACTGGGTTCACTTGGATGTCATGGATGGCATGTTTGTGCCCAACCTTACGTTTGGATTCAAAATGATAAAGGACATCCGTCCGCTGTCCAAACTGTTTTTCGACGCGCACTTAATGATAGCGCAGCCCAAGCGGTATGTTAAGCGGTTTATCGAATCGGGTGCCGACCTTGTATCTTTTCACTACGAGGCGGAGGACGATATTGACGGCACGCTGGATATAATAAAGAACGCAGGCTGCAAATGCGGGTTGGCTATCAATCCCGATACCGATGTCAATGTGATTAAGCCGTATCTTAGTAAACTGGACTTGATTTTGGTTATGACCGTGTTCCCTGGGTTTGGCGGGCAAAAGTTTATCGACGGCTCGCTTGACCGCATAAACAAGGCCAAAGCGTTGCGGGACGAATACGCGCCCCAGGCGGTTGTGGAAATTGACGGTGGCGTAAACGTTGCTAACGCGCGGAGTATAATTCAAGCTGGCGCGGACGTGCTGGTCGCGGGCAACGCCGTATTCGGCGCGGCGGATAGGGCAGTCGCGGTAAAGCAGCTCCGCGGTTAATAGAATAATTGTGGCGAGTATCCTTCGTAGTGCATAAACAATATAGAAAGGTAAAAACGGAGGTGCGCCAATGTCCAAAATCATTTGCATAAAGTTACCGAGATGCTTAGGTAAATTCCTGCGGCTGTTCAAGCGCAATAAGTAAAGCTTAAATTTAAAAGCCCGACGCGTTTAATTGCGTCGGGCTTTTTGTGTGCAATAATTAAAGGGGGATTACAAATTAACCCTCTTGCTTTTTTGCTGTGCGCAAGCAGCGCGTGCAAACGTAGCCGTACTGTTCCTCGCCGTCAATCACCACCGTGCCTTTGTGTACGTTGGCGTTGAAAGTGCGCTTTGTCTTTTTGTGCGAGTGGCTTACGTTGTTGCCTGCTACTTTGCCCTTGCCGCACATAATGCATACTTTGCTCATATTTGGGACCTCCTAAGGCGGACTGAAATCTTTTCCTATACAATATACCACTTTTTCGGCCCTTTTGCAACCGAAAATGAGTATATTTTTACTAAAATTTTAAAAAAATAAGTTAAAACTCTTGCAAAAATATTCGATTTAGGTTAAAATATTAGTGTGAAATACATATACTTAATTGTTTTGGAGCGATCGTGAGTGTCCATACTTCTAATGCCTACGGCAGAATAACGGTTACGGAGGACTCGATA
>JAIEBI010000004.1 GCA_029070965.1 Clostridiales bacterium | reverse complement strand
CACCCAAGCCGAAAATATGTTCGAATACGTTTCCGACGATTTGTATTATGCGCGCGCAGCCGAAGGTTCGTCAGTATATTGCAATGTGAACGCAGCCGACAAGAAAACGGAAACACCATGCATTTCTTATTCTGATAGAAAGTTCGACAAGCCTTCCGCTTTTCCGCCGCCTCGTCTTGCTAAGCGTGAATACGAATACGCTATTCCTTTCGGCGGTTTATCGAACGGTGATATTGTAATCGATAATAATTGCTTTTATAAGTCGATAGACAATACCGTTTCTGGCGGGGAATTGTGCGTCAGCCTAAATCAATTCGGCGTACAAAATATATCGGTAGCTAAAAAGGGTTTGACCGCCTCGGTGGATAAATATGCGTACACGCCGCGCACGTTTGTCGTTATAGGCGAGAACGGCGTTACGTGGTCGCCGACTGTCAAGCCTATGGGTGGAGGGCAAACGCGTGTAGTCCATAGCCGAGGTTATACCGAATACGCTTGTGCGTACAACGGCACGAAGTGCGTACAAAAAGTCTTTACGGCGTTGGGCGTGCCTGTAGTCTTTTTTGATATTACCGTATACAATAAAACAAATATCGAAAGGCGATTTGATATTATGTTTTCCGCCGTGTGCGACAACAGCGTAAACGTTGAATTAGGCGACAACGGTGTGACGGCGTCGGTAGGAGAAACCAAGCTGCTGTTTTATGCGGTAGGTGATACCGCAGAATATGCCGCATATAAAGAAGGGTATTTTATTTACGGTAAAATCGATAGGACAAGCGGGTTTCGTGCGGGCGGAAGCACGCCGGCGCCCACTGTGTCGGTCGGTAGGACAATCAAGGCAAATGACAGCGCAAGGGTTGTGTTTTGCATTGCCGATTGTAGCTATGCCGCAAAATTTCATAGCATTGGCGAAGTAGATAAGTTGTTAGATGGAGTTAAACGGTTTTACGGGCGTTTGGGTCGGATACTGCCGGCAACCGACGACGGTGTTTTGAATATATCGTATATTCAATCGCTATACCGTGCTTATAGCGCTTTTGCCGCGCGTAAACGTATGCATTTGTATTCTGAGTGTTTTGTTTTGAGCGCAGCAAAATACGTCGATCCTACTGCGATAAAGAATCGAATATACCGAATTTTGTGCGACCAAAATCAAAGCGGACTGTTGGGCGAGGATTACTTTGATTGCTTACAAGCGGCGCGGTGCATTATCGAGTACGCCGAATATATTTGTGACGACAGGTTTTGGAATGAGGTTTTGCCATATGTTCCTTTTCGAATGCACGGTAAAAGCGTGATTGTCAAGGATACCGCCCTAAATCATGTTTTGCGCGCGATAAAATATCTTATTGCTACACCAATGCCCACAGCGCAAAGTGTTGTACAATATGTTTGGCAATATAAAAGTTTGCTACATGTTTTTCGCTTTGCGGAAAGCAAATTACGATTAAGCGGGGATAGGATTGAACAATATAAAAAGCGCTTTTCTCAAGCGGTGGAAATGTATGCACTTGGAGTAAAGCGATTAACGTCCAATAATTTATTTCGGTTTCAGTCTATAACCGAGGCGTACATGTGCGCAAGGCTTTTGTTTGATTTGGATTTAAACGAGCAAGCATACAATATTATCAAGTATAACAATCCGATAGAGCGCTGTCTGCATTATGGTGATCGGGCTGACAATAGCGCGTTCGATTACTTTTCCGATTCCGTGTCTGCGGCAGTGTACTTTACCACCGTAACCGAGCGGCTTTTCGGTGTTAAGTTTCGAGGTAAAACGCTGAAAATTTGTCCGCACATAGCACGTAACACGCCGCAAATACGGTTTGATATTTTTGGAAAAAGTAAGGACGTGCGCATCACGGTAGACGGTGGCGAGCTGTGCGGGAATTGGAGAATGCGCGTGAATAAAATAAACTATCCCGCCGACAGTGTGGATATTCGCAATTTGTCCGACGATATAGTGTTTTACCGCGACGGGAACGAATAACGCAGCCAATCGGCTCATGCAAGATTTTACAAAATACTTGATTATGCTTGGCTTGCATGGTATAATAATGACATGGATTTATTTGATTTGTCGGACAATAAAGTAAAGGCGGCGCCGCTTGCCGAGCGCATGCGCCCTCAAACTTTAGAGCAGTTTATAGGGCAAAAGCACCTGTTACACAGCGGGTCGCTGCTTATGCGTGCCATACAAGCGGACAGGTTGGGCAGTTGTATATTTTTCGGTCCTCCAGGGACGGGAAAAACAACGCTGGCGGGCATAATAGCCGCAAGTACAAAAAGCGAGTTTGTCAAGCTTAACGCCGTTTCGTCCGGCGTGGGTGACGCAAAGCGCGTGATTGAGGAAGCTACCGAACGTTTGCGTGTGTACGGTAAGCGCACGTATTTGCTTTTAGACGAGTGTCATCGCTGGAACAAGGCACAGTCAGACTGTGTGCTTTCCGCGATAGAAACGGGGAGTATAATATTTATCGGCTCTACTACCGAAAATCCGTTTGTGGCTATGACGCGCGCTATCGTGTCCCGTTGCAGGGTATTCAGGCTTAGACCTCTTACCGACGAGGACGTTATAATCGGGCTTAAACGGGCTGTGCAATCGCCTGAGGGACTGGGTAATTACAGTCTTGAAATAAAGGACGAAGCGTACCGTCACTTTGCTTGGTCGGCAAACGGGGATTTGCGTAATGCGTATAATGCATTGGAGCTTGCTGTAATGACTACGCCGCCGTCGGAAGGCGGAAAAATAATAATCGACAAAGAGGTTGCGCAGGAATCCACCCAGCAACGCGTGCTTTCTATTGACGACAGCATGTACTACGATATGCTTTCCGCGTTTTGCAAATCGCTTCGCGGTTGCGATCCCGACGCGGCGTTGTACTGGGCGTTTAGGCTTATCGAGGCGGGGTGCGACCCGATTTTGCTGTTCCGTCGAATGATGGCACACGCTAGCGAGGACGTGGGCATGGCGGATTCCTCGGCGCTGAGTGTTGTTGTGTCGGCGCTTACCGCATACGAGCATATCGGTGTTCCCGAGGGGTATTTATCGCTTGCGCACGCTATAATCAAAGTGACCACTGCGCCTAAGTCGAATTCGGTGTATTTGGCAAAGGCGGCAGCGCAAAGTGCCGTACGAGAACACGCCGACGACGTAGTTCCCGATTACCTGAAAAACAACAAGCTGCCGGACGACAGCGACGAGCAGTACATATACCCGCATGATACGCCTGCGTATATTACGCAACAGTATTTGCCAAAGTCGTTGCAGGGCGAAAAGTTTTATAAGCCGCAAGACAACCCCAACGAGCAAAAAATCAAACAGTTTTTGGACGCAATCGGGAGAAACAAGCGGAAATAAATTAGATATTATACTCCACGGCAAGCCGTGGTACGGTACGTTCGCACCGTTGCGCCCCAAGTGGCGCGGTATAACACCTAATTTGTCGTCGTCGCATTTTTGCTCCCGCAAGCGGGCAAAAATGCTCCTCGAATAATAAATCTGCAAATTTTACATATTTCTTGTAGAAACTGCATGAAGACTGCATTGCCTATACGGTTTTGCTGTGGTAGAATTTAGGTAAATAGTAATGTTGGAGGTGCAACAAAGTATGGATGCAATGTCGCAAAAGATTGTTATGGACATCGATCACGTGTCTATGTCTTACGCAAACGGCACTATTAAGGCTGTGGACGATCTTTCGTTCACACTTAAATCAGGTGAGATATTCGGATTTTTGGGCGCGAACGGCGCTGGCAAAACGACTACGATAAAAATGGCGACAGGTATTTTGCCTGTTAAAGCGGGCAATATCAAAATATGCGGTCATGATATTACGCATGACGCAATAGAAGCAAAGCGGCATTTCGGGTTTGTGCCCGATTCTCCGATTATATTCGATAAATATACCGGCAGGGAATATATAGACTTTTTGGGCGATATTTACGGTGTTAATAAGACTGCGCGGGAGAGTATTACCGCCGATTTGTTAAAACGGTTTTCCTTAGAGGACGCTTTTGACAAGCGTATCAGCGGGTATTCGCATGGCATGAAGCAAAAAATCGCCATTATAGGGTCGCTTATTCACAGTCCCGAGTTGTGGATTTTGGACGAGCCCATGATGGGGCTTGATCCGCCGTCAGCGTTTGCGCTTAAAGAACTGATGAAAAAATACAAATCCGAGGGTAAGACGGTGTTCTTTTCCACCCACGTACTGGACGTTGCCGAAAAGCTTTGCGATCGCGTTGCCATAATCGGCAAGGGCAAGCTGGTGCTTTGCGGCGATATGGACGAAATTAAACGCGCTAAGGGCGACGAGAGCCTCGAAGAAATTTTCCTTTCCGTAGCCGGTGAGAGCAATCATGAATAATTATCTCACTATATTAAAGGCCTTGTTCAAGAACAAGCTGCGGTTTGACGAGGGGAAATCCAAGCGCAAAAAGCTGGCGTTTGCATTATTGTTTGGCTTTGTGTATGTAATTTTAATGGCGGCGATAATAAGCGTAATAGTAGAATTGCAAGATTTGTTTTTGTACTTTACGGTTATGTCGCAAATGTTTTACTTTTTTGTGTTGATGACCGCCTCAATAATCGTGTTGTTTTTCGGTATAGTTCACCTTGTTATTGTGCTCTATCTTTCCAAAGATACCGATTTTTATTCTATGCTGCCGGTAAAGCCTGCTACTGTTTTTGCCGCCAAGCTGTCGTACGTGTATTTATCCGAAACAGCTATAATAATAGCAATAGCATTGCCCATTTTAATTGCGTTTGGTATAGTCGCAAAAATGTGGGCGTGGTTTTACGTAATATCAATAGCTACGTTGCTTGTTGTGCCCATACTTCCGCTTGTCGTGGCGGCAATATTCGCCGTACCCGTAATGTTGATTGCAAGCAAACTGAAAAACCGTAACATAATGTCGCTCGTGTTCTTTTTGTTGTTATTCGGTGGGGCGTTTTCGCTGTATATTTACTTTATATATTTGACCTCATCGGGTTCAATCACTCCCGAGTCGATGATGAGAGTGCTTAAAGCATTAGATGTTATACTTGACGTGTTGTATCCGTATACAGTGCTCTCTCGTGCCGCTTGCGGCATACCTATGTACGGACTGAGTTTGGGTGCGTCCACGGCGGTGGGAGTTGCTATATTTATCGCAATTTCGGCGGCATTGTTATTCATTATTTGGCTACTTGCAAAGTTTATGTACGCGCAGTCGGTAAAAGCCAACAACCAAACAGATAATTCTAAGGCGAAAAAAAGCGAGTTCAAAACGACGACAAGCACGCGCGCGCTTATAAAACGCGAGTATATAAGTTCTTTGCGCACGACGCAAATTGCATTCCAGTGCTATGCCGTTATGCTGCTTCCCATACTGATGGCTGTTATTTTCGGAGTAATGATGCGTAACCCGTCCGATTTCGGTCAGGATATGCAGCTGTTTGATACAAGATATATCGGACTGATACCGTTTTGTACGTTGTGCGCGATATTTGCTACACTCGGCAATGGGGCAAGCACAACCTTTTCGAGAGAGGGGAACGCTATGGCGTCGCTCAAAGTTTTGCCTGTAAATATCAAGACGATATTAAAGGCCAAGATAATTGCGTGGCTTTTGCCTGCCGTGCCTGTATCGATAGTGTCGGTCGTCATTGCTAACGTTATGAATTTTTCCTTGAACAATATGCTACTGTCTATGTTTGCGTTGGTGCCTATTTCCGTGGTGTTTGTCATATTCGGCACTCTGTGGGATTTGATTGCGCCCAAGCTGAAATGGACCGATCCCATACAAGCGGTCAAGCATAATATGCATGTGCTTGGCGGGCAGTTTATTATGATAGGAAGCGGCTTGACAATAATGATATTAGTGTTTGTGTTATCCGCTTTTCAAGTAGAATTTTCAGTTATCAACGCTGTTTGCTGGGCTCTGTTATATGCCGTGCTTGCAGTATTCACGATAGTTGATATTTTGCTGTACCGCAAAATCGATACCTATTATAATAGGCTTGAAATGTAGTTCAAAAATGGGCACATAAAAATCAAAAACATGTTGCAAACGTCTATTTTTTGTGATACAATATGAAAAATCACGATAAAGGAATTTTTACGATGGATAAATGGGATGCGCGTTTTATGGAAATAGCGCATATGGTAGCAACGTGGTCGAGCTGCTTTCAGGAGAATAGGCAAATCGGCGCGGTTATAGCAAAGAACAAACGCATAATGACCACCGGCTACAACGGCGCCAGTGCGGGCATAAAAAGCTGTAAGGAAAAGGGCGAATGCTTGCGCCGTAAACTCGGTATTCCGTCGGGTACGCGGCACGAGCTGTGTTACGCTACTCACGCCGAACAGAACGCTATTATTCAAGCTGCAAAGATGGGAATATGCATAGACGGAGCAACGCTGTATTGCACACACCAGCCTTGTGCCATATGCACAAAAATGATTATCAACAGCGGTATTAAACGCGTTGTATATCAGCACGGATATCCGGACGATTTTTCGTTGGAGCTTTTGGCGGAGGCCGGAGTTCTAATAGAAAAATTCGATCCGCAAACATCTGTAAATTAATCTAACAAAGAGGAGATTAAAATGCCTTATTGCAAAAAATGCGGAGAAGAGCTTCCAGAATATGCCGTTTTTTGTACAAAATGTGGTTTGAAATATCCTGTGTCCGGTGCGCCGACCGAAGATCACGCCGCCACGTCGCCCCAGCAAACCGATGTAGAGCAACAACCGATTGTACAAAATGGCTCACCAGAGCAACAAAACCCCGCGCCGATACAGCAGGGGGATACAAACACCACAGGAACACAATCGCCATGGTTTAGAAACAATTCTATGGCGCTGTTCATTATACTCGGAATAGTAGCATACGTGCTGTTGCAGTTTAGCACGGTAATGGTATTTAAGGTATACGCGCTCGGAGTACTGTTGGGTGTGTTCGCAATTTTGACTGCAATAGCGTTTTGCGTAATCGGGATAATCAGGTACGTTATGAGCAGTAAACCCGCCGGCAAAAAGCATACAACATGCGATAACGTTTGTTTTGCTTTGAGCATAATAGGTGTGGTGTACGTATTATTTATGACGCTTTTCGTATTGTAATATCGCTTCGATAATATAAGTTTCTGTATTCAATCACTCTGTGAGTAGGGAGAGGCGCGGGTAAGTCCGCGCTTTTTTGTTTAAAAAAATTTTGGAAAATTTTCTTAAAACGCTTGACATATATGCCTACTTGGTCTATACTCTAATCAAATAGTTTGACTATCTTTGACTTTTGACCTTTATGTCAACCGAAACTTCAAGGAGGAAGCTTGTGAACGTAAGCGATATAATAGAAAAGTTTTTGCTTGATACGCTTGGCGACGAATTGTCGGTTAATTTTAACCGCAACGAGTTGGCTACGTACTTTGCCGTTGCGCCCAGTCAAATTAACTACGTGCTGGCAACAAGGTTCACGCCCGAGCGCGGGTATATGACCGAAAGCAGGCGAGGCGGTGGCGGTTACATTACGCTGATACGCGTAAACCAAAACGTGGACGACGTGCTTACCAATTATATCGATCAAACGTTGTCGGACGGCATTGATTACGGCAAAGCTTGTCAAATTTTGGAGAGGCTGACTGCTGACGGTATTTTTACCGAAAACGAGGCACAGCTTATAAAAGCCGCTATTTCCGATAAAGCGCTATTGGCGCCTACAGTTGCAAAAAACAAGCTTCGCGGGTCCATACTTAAATGCGTGTTATTGGAAACGCTTAAAACTCACGACGATGGAGAATAATTATGAAGTGTACTAATTGCGGTTTGCACGAAGCCACTACCGAGGTTATGGTACGGCGCAACGGGCATGTGGAAAAAATGTTTTTGTGCAGCGAGTGTGCAAAAAATTATCGGCCCGATATGGGATTTGACAGCTTTGATATGCTCAACAAGCTGATAAACGGCTCGCCTATGGGATTACTCGGTAGTTTCGGCAATTTGTTTGATTCGCCGACGTCGCGCACGCTTATTTGTCCCGATTGCAAAACAACGAGCGAGGAGTTTATAAAAAGCGGGTTTGTGGGCTGTTCCAAGTGCTACAAGGTGTTTGAGCCGCTTGTTGTGCAGTCGGTAAAAAAGCTGCAACAATCGGACAGGCATATAGGAAAAACCCCGTACGGATATCTTGACGAAACGGACGAAGCCGAACTTAAATCAGAGCTTCAATCCGCGGTGGACAGAGGCGATTACGCCAAAATCATGGAGCTTAGCGAAAGACTGAAAAAAATTGTCAACAACAAGCGGGAGGGAAATTAATGAACGTATTGGATAATATAATAATTTCCACGCGGTTACGACTTGCTCGGAATATAGCAGGATTACCTTTTCCGCATAAGCTTAGCGAGTTGCCGGCACGAAAGATAATAGACAACGTGCAAAACGCTTTGGCGCCCGTGGATAAATTCAGTCGCTACGACATGAACGACATATCACAGCTTGACGGCACGATTTTGCAAGAAAAACACTTAATAAGCCCTGATTTATTGCAAGACTGTCCGTACGGTTCGGTGCTTATAAGTGCGGACGAAAACGTGTCCGTTATGGTCAACGAGGAAGATCATATACGCGAACAGGTTATTATGTCCGGTTTGTCGCTCGATCAGGCGTACGACAGGGTAAACCGCATAGACGACGTGCTTGGCAAAAATTTGAATTTTGCGTTTGACGGGCGGTTCGGATATCTTACTTCTTGCGCGACAAATCTCGGCACCGGAATGCGCGCGTCAGTTATGATGTTTTTACCGGCGCTTACCATTCAAAACATGATAGACGGCTGTATCAACGGTGTGGCGCGGCTTAACATGACCGTGCGCGGCGTTTACGGCGAGGGCAGCAGAGCGGAAGGCTATTTGTATCAGGTAAGTAACCAGCGCTCGCTCGGACTTAGGGAAACTGATATAATTGACTCCGTTAAGGGTGCTATCAACCACATTGTGGACGCCGAGCTAAAAGCGCGGCAGTTACTCAAACGTGACGAGGCTGAGCTTAAAGACAAGATATACAGGGCGTGGGGCACTGTAACAAACGCGTACAAACTTTCTACCGAGGAGGCAATGCAGTATTTGGCGTTGGTGCGCTTGGGGCATTATTACGGTTATATAGACATTCCCGATTTGAACGCCTTCCAAAAGTTGATTACCGATTGTCAGCCCGCAAATATGCAAAAAGCGGGCGGGTATAATATGAGCGTGGACGAGCGCGACGTGCTGCGGGCGCGACACATTGCCACTGCGCTTACCTCATTTTGCAAGAAATTAGTATAAGGAGCAGACATTATGGAATATTCAATGGACGAAAATGCGCTTAAAGCGTATGAAATTGCACGTAAAACCGCTAAGTATTATTCTAACGAGTTTATCGGTACAGAACACCTTTTGTACGGTATACTCAAAGTGGACTGTAACGCGTCGCGAATTTTTGCCGCTAACAGATTTAATCCCGAAAATCTTGTGCAAATCTTCGAGGATGAATCAAACAAGCCTGCGTTATCCGAACCGGTTGAATCCGATCGTGTGCGTCAATCAATTCCGTTTGCCGCATATAGCATATCTATGCAGTTGGGTGCATCACAAATTTCGCCCGACCACTTGATACTTGCAATATTGGAGGATCGCAACTGTCTTGCATCGGAAGCTTTGTATAGGATTTTTAACGTAAACATCGCAACATATCGTAAGGCGATACTTAATTGCTACAAAATTATTCAGGCAAGTCAACAATACAACAGCGACAATGCGCCGTTCGGCATGCCCTCGCATAGCGACGGATATTTTAGCGGTAGCACGGGCATGAACAGCGGAATCAAGAACAACGCGCAAGGATTGCCTGCTCAGCTTGCCGATCTTGGTGTGGACGTTACTGCCAAGGCAAGGCAAAACAAACTCGATCCCGTTATAGGAAGAGAGCAGGAGGTTTCGCGGCTTATAGAAATTTTGTGCCGCAAAACAAAGAACAACCCCGTGCTTATAGGCGAACCCGGGGTTGGCAAAAGTGCCATTATTGACGGTCTTGCAAAGGCGATTGTTGACGGCAAAGTGCCGCGTCAACTGCAAAATAATATAATATTTTCGTTGAATATAGGTTCGCTGATGGCGGGCACAAAATACCGCGGACAGCTTGAAGAAAAGTTGAAATCAGCCATAGACTTAATAATCAACAGCGGCAACATAATAGTCTTTATAGACGAATTACACACGCTTATGCAAGCGGGATCCAAGGACGGTGAGGTCACACCCGCCGACATATTAAAACCGTATCTTGCGCGCGGCGAAATGCAAACAATAGGCGCAACAACTACCGACGAGTACCGTAAGTATATTGAAGCCGATAAGGCTATGGAGCGTCGGTTCCAGCCGATTATCGTCGAACCGCCTACGGTGGAGCAAACTATCGAGATATTGAAAGGCTTGCGTAGCAATTACGAAAATTTCCACAAAGTCAAACTTTCGGACGAGGCAATCATAGCGGCTGCCAAACTTTCGGATAAATACATTGCGGATAGGTTTTTGCCCGATAAGGCGATTGACCTTATAGACGAAGCGATGAGCTGCGCAAAGGTCGGCGCAAGCTTTGGACCGGCGGATTTGACCGAGCTCAACGCACAGCTTGCCGAATGCAAAAAGAAGATGCGCGAGTACGCCGACAGGCAGGACTTTGCCGAGGCGGACAAATGCAAGCGCAAGGCGGAGGAGCTGGAAAACACGATAAGACAGCGGTCTTTGCAAACCTCCGCCCAGCAGGAAAAGACCACAAAAACGATATCCGACGAGGATATAGCGGACGTGGTGTCGCGTTGGACCAAGATTCCCGTAAGCAAGCTGACCGAAACGGAAACGGCACGGCTTCAAAATTTGGAAGCGCTGCTGCATAAGCGCGTAATAGGACAAAACCGTGCGGTGGAGGCTGTTGCAAAAGCCATACGCCGTGCGCGTGCCGGATTGAAAAGCGACAACCGACCGATTGGCTCGTTTATATTCCTCGGGCCTACGGGCGTAGGTAAAACGGAGCTTACAAAGGCGCTTGCCGAAGCCATGTTCGATAACGAAAACTCAATTATCCGATTGGATATGAGCGAGTTTATGGAAGCGCATTCTGTGTCTAAGCTGATTGGCGCGCCTCCCGGGTACGTCGGATTTGACGACGGCGGACAGCTTACCGAGCGCGTCAGGCGGCATCCGTATTCGGTAGTGCTGTTTGATGAGATAGAGAAAGCGCATCCAGACGTGTTTAACGCACTTTTGCAAATACTGGACGACGGCAGGCTTACCGATGCGCAGGGTAGAACTGTGTCTTTTAAGAACACTATTATAATTATGACGAGCAATGTAGGCGCGTCCGACGCGGCGTCCAAGCGCGAGATAGGGTTTAACGCTATCGGTAAGCGCGACGATGACGTGCGCGACGAAGCGTACATGAATGCGCTTAAAAGAATGTTCCGTCCGGAGTTTATAAACCGCATAGACGTGACGTGTGTGTTTGACAAGCTGACAAAGGACGATGTTGCCAAAATCGCAGAAATCATGCTCAAAAAAGTTGAAAAGTCGTTAAAGGACAAAAACATAACGCTCACGTTGACGCCGTCGGCACTTAACTGGTTGATTGACAAAGGCTATGACGCCGAATACGGCGCGCGTCCGTTGCGTCGCGTTATCGAACAAAACGTAGAGGACGAAATTGCCGAAGCTATTATAAGCGGGCGAGTGCGTGCCAATAGTACGGTGCGGGTGGACTGCATAAACGATAAAATCGTAATAGCATAAATTTTTCAAAAGGCATTTACAACCGACCGTTTTTATGTTAAACTGTATATAACAAATAGGACGATTAGTCCGCAAACAATAAAACAAATTCATATATGGAGGGATTATAATGACAATCGAATATCTTTGCAAAAACTACGAAGCAAGCGACAAACTCAAATCGATTATCGACAAGAAAGTGCAAAAGCTGGATAAGTTTTTCGCCGACGATACTCGTATCAAAATAGCGCTGAAAAAGGGCAATACGCGAAGCACTAACGATCTTTACACGCTTGAGCTTACCATTTTGCTGGACAGCACGGTGCTTCGCGCCGAGGTGACAAGCGACAATATGTACAACAACATAGACCTTGCTTTGCCTAAGCTGGAAAAACAAATTATCCGTCACCACAAAAAACTTGAATCCAAGTCCAAAAAATTCCGAGGCAAGGATTTCTCCGTGCCGGAAGAGGTGGACGAGGAAGAGGTGTCGCAAGACAAGGCAGTCGTACGCTCAAAATGCTACACACTCAGCCCTATGTCCATAGACGACGCAATAGAGGAGCTGGAGCTTGTCGGCCACAACTTTTACGTTTTCCTCAATAAATCGACCAATTCCATTAACGTTTTGTACGTGCGTAACGACGGAAACTACGGTCTTATAGAAACCGTTGTTTAATCACTTGAATTATCCCAAAAGCGCCTACTTATTTTCATAAAGAAGTAGGTGCTTTTTTGTGTAAAAATCGTGTTGTAACGCTTGATTTTTTAGGCGTCGGCATGGTATAATGCAATCGTGTAAAAGGAGATATTTTTATGAAACTTAAATTCGATTACAACAATATGATGGATTCCGCCATAGGCGAACACGGCATTAAAAAAGCCGAAATCGACGGCGCGCAAAAAGCGCATGCCGCGGCGTATGCCGACGTAATCGGCAACAGCGGCAAGGGCTGGCAGGAATGGACGGAAACGCCTATGATTTCCGACAAAGCCGCCGACGAGCTTTGCGCCTTCGGCAAGGCTATCCGCGAAAAAGCCTCGAGCTTTGTCGTACTCGGCATCGGCGGATCGGCGCTCGGTCCCATTTGCGTGTTCAACGCGCTATTGCACTTGCACCATAACGAGCTACCTAAGGAAATGCGCAAAGCGCCTAGGCTGTACGTAGAGGACAACGTAGATCCCGAACGTATGGCGTCCTTGCTTGATGTAATTGATATTAAAACTACATACTTTAACGTTATAACCAAATCGGGCGAAACGAGCGAAACGCTTAGCCAGTTCATCATTCTTTACAACTTGCTCAAAAAAGAGCTTGGCGAGGCCGCTGCAAAGGAACATATTTTTGTTACCACGACCGACGGCAAAGGCTCGCTGTACAACGTAGCCAAAAAGGAAGGGTTCAAGATTTTCGGCATTCCGTGCGGCGTGGGCGGCAGGTTCTCCGTTCTTTCCAACGTCGGTCTTGTGCCGTTCGCCGTTATGGGCGTTGATATAAAGAGCATGCTTGCCGGTGCGCGCGCAATGCGCGAGGCGTGCGAGCGCAAAGATATTTATACAAATCCCGCACTTATGACAGCTTTCTTGCAGGTTAAGTCCATGCAGGCCGGCAAAAACATTTCCGTAATGATGCCGTACGCCGACGGGCTGAAAACCATGGCGGACTTTTACTGCCAAATTTGGGCGGAATCGCTTGGTAAGGCGGTTGATAAATCTGGCAAAACGGTAAACTGCGGACAAACGCCCGCAAAATCGCTTGGCGTTACCGACCAGCACAGCCAAGTTCAGCTTTACACCGAAGGACCTTACGACAAGGTTGTAACCTTTATCGGCGTGGAAAAATACGGCGCGACGGTGGATATTCCCAACGACACCGCGGACGTAGGCAACTTCCTTAAAGGTCACACGCTTAACGAGCTTATCACCGCCGAGCGCAAGTCTACCGAGTTTGCGCTTACAAAGGCGGGCAGGTCCAACTTTACGATAACATTGCCCGAAGTCAATGCCGAAACGGTTGGCGAGCTTTTGATGTACTTTATGTACCAAACGGCGTTTGCTGGTTCGTACCTTGATATAGACACGTTTAATCAACCCGGTGTTGAGGAGGGCAAAAAAGCTACGTTTGCCATGATTGGCAGAGCAGGGTATGAGGAAAAGCTCAAAGAACTCAACTCGTTGGTCAAAAATGACGTTTATATAATAGGATAGTCGTAAGCGTAGGGTAAATCGCATATCCTTTTAGCAGGATTTTTGTAAAACGTCTTGCAAAATAACATAAATTGTGTTAAAATGTAATCGAATTTAATTGCGGAAAGAACTTTCGATATGGATTAAGGTAATGGAATCGAAAAATCAATCTGCGATTGTGATAGAATAATCACAACAATCAATTCCTTTGGAGGTTTTATTATGAAAGCTGTTAATGTTTATTTCCCCACTATGGATAGCGTAAAAGACTTTGTAAACGCAGTATCCGCATATCCGTACGAAATCGATTTGCACAGTGGCAGATACGTAGTTGACGCCAAATCGCTTTTGGGCATTTTCTCGCTCGACCTCGGCAAGCCTATCGTTTGCGAAATATACAACGACAACTGCGACGAATTGCTTAAAGATATCGGCAAATACATAGCTAAATAATAGCTTAAAGCAATAACATAATAAGAATATCGGAGCGTTTATGCGACGGAATTATTTGGAGAGCATGAAGTCGGACGGACTCGGCGAGTTTTTGTCTGCGTGTGAATCTCTTAAAAATTGCAAATATGTACTGGCGGAAAGCAAAATCGCAGCGCTGTTAAAGTCCATTGCGGATAATAAACAGCTCTATTCTATGTTTGCTGCGTCGCTGTACGGGTTTGATTACAGCAAGACGTTTGGGTCGTGCGTCAATAACGGCTCGTTTGTTTTACCGACCGAACCCAAAAAGGCTATAGCGCTTGTTTTCCGCATACTGATGGATATAGACAGCGGAAAAATCGAGCTTAGGAACTTCTTGGAAGCATACTTTTACAGCCCGATGATTAACGAATCGTATGCGCGGTTTTGTTTGGAAGTCATTACGCCGTTCCGTTCGTATTGCAATGATTTGTTCACACAGCCCATGTCTTTGCAGGAGCTTCCGCTTAAAGGAAGCGTGGACGGCGCGTACGAGGAAGTCAACGGCAAATTCCGCGCCGACCTAAAAACGGACGCGCTGGATTGCATAGCTACGCTGGTTGATATTGCCGACAGTACGATTACCGGCGCTATCGAGCGTGCTGAATACACCGCTTGCTTAAACGGTTTGACAAGAGCGTTGGACAGCGACGATTACGAGAATATCATATCGGCGTTTTTGGGCGTTAAATATGCGGTTGCGTATTTCTTCAAGTCAACCAAAACTGTCATGGATATTTACAAAAAGCTTGAATACGACATCAAGCACATAGCCGGTTAAGGCAAAATAATAAGCAAATTAAATCGCGCTAAGATTGCGCGATTTTTTGTTGCAAAAATTGTATATGTAATTATAGATTTATCGTGTTTTCGTCGTCGCGTATTAGATTTACGTTAAATATAAACAATCGGCGGGTGATAAAGTTGTATACAAACACTATCAACTGTACTATCAATTTAACTACCCAAATATTGCCGCCGATTAGGTCGTAACCAATCCAACTGCCGAGAGAGGTTATTCCCAATCCAATCGCAGCAAAAACTATAAACTTTAAAAATCCGTATTTGTTTTTTCCGACATTGCCGTACTTAAATACGAAAATAGACGAGAGCAGGTAGTTGACAAGTATTGCCGAAATATATCCGATTACGGTTGCCGTTATGTACACCGAAAACTGCGGAGAGTAGGGTCCTCCGACGGTTGCGCCCGAAAAGACGCCCCAAAAACCGTCGTAATGTTCATGCCCGTACGCATATAAAAATACGGCGGTCAACAAAAAGTCAACCGCGTTTGACGCCAGTCCGACAGCGACGGATTTTAAAAATTCCAGCGTTGTTTGTTTTTTTAAATAAGCTAATAAGCTGAATTTCATATGTACAAGCCGTATTATTCGGACGCTTCGTCCTTAACGCGGGGTATAAATCCTTCAAAGATATAGTTGTCGCAAAATTTAAGCGCCTTTTGCGCTTCCAGCTCACCGCGTACGGTCCAAGCAATTACCGGTAATCCTGTTGCCGTCACGTACTTGTTGGGAAGGTTGGTAACCTTGTACGATATAAAGTTGGGGTGGGAAATATCGTTATACTTGAGCTTTTTAAGCCGCTTTTTTTCTCGGCGAGGCGCGTCTATATCGTTGTGGTGGAAGTACGACGAAAGCTGTCCGCGCATAATGTGCGGTGCGTTTTTGTAGAAATAGTGCATAGACATAGGGTCGAACGACTGCACGGCAAAATCGCCGTTGTACGTTTTTAACATCTCTATGATTTTGTCTTCCAAAGCAAATGATTGCTCGGCTTTTTTAATTTCTATTAAAAGGGGAACTTTGCCGTTTACCGTTTCCAGCACTTGTTCCAAAGTGGGAATAGTGCAGTCCGTTTTGAGCAAACGTATTTCGTCTAAGTCCGCAATTTTAAGCGTAGACACGTAACCGTCTCGGTTTGTCATTCGGCTCAATTTTTCGTCGTGAAAAACTATGACGGTTTGGTCGTCGATTATGCGAACGTCCAGCTCTATGGCATAGCCGTACTTTACCGAATTCTCAAAGGCGGGCAATGAGTTTTCGGGTATATTATCGCTATCGTGCATTCCGCGGTGGGAAATGGGCTTATCAAGCAACCATGATGTTTTTGTTTCCATTCCGTGCCTTTATGTGTGTTTGCTTTTGGCTGGCACACGTATTCATATTAATACAATTATATCATCTTTTAATTCATTTTACAATAGTTTTTATGTATATTTACCGAAAATAACGATATTTTAATTATTTTTAACGGTATTCGGTCAAAATAATTGCTGTTTTTGACGACATGTGCTATACTGCAACTATGGATAGACAAAAATTTATTCGCAATTTTTGTATAATAGCGCATATCGACCACGGCAAATCGACGCTTGCGGACAGGCTTATGGAGGCTACGGCTACGCTTACCAAGCGCGAGCTGTCCGATCAAATGCTGGACAGCATGGATATCGAGCGCGAGCGCGGCATTACCATAAAGCTCACGCCGGTCAGAATGTTTTACGAGTACGAAGGTCAAAGATATACGTTTAATCTGATTGACACACCCGGGCATGTAGACTTTACGTACGAGGTGTCGCGCTCGCTCGCTGCCTGCGAGGGGGCTGTATTGGTTGTCGACGCCGCGCAGGGCGTAGAAGCGCAAACGTTGGCGAACGTATACTTGGCGCTCGACAATAATTTGGAGATTGTCCCCGTAATCAACAAGATAGATCTTCCCGCCGCCCGTCCCGACGAGGTGAAAAAGGAAATAGAGGATATTATCGGTTTACCAGCCGACGAAGCGCCGTGTATTTCCGCAAAGGAAGGCATAAATATAGACGACGTTTTGCAGGCGATTGCCAAAAGCGTCCCGCCGCCGCAAGGCGATATCGACAAACCGCTAAAAGCGTTGATATTCGATTCATATTATGACAACTATAAAGGCGCCGTTTGTCTTGTTCGCATAGTCGACGGTTCGGCCAAAGCGGGCGACCGCATTACCATGATGTCAAACGGCAAGGTGTACGACGTAACCGAGGTGGGCGTGTTCCAGCCCAAGCCGGTGCCGATAGACCGTTTGTCGGCGGGCGACGTCGGTTACTTGTGTGCGTCCATAAAGTCAATAGCCGATACAGCGCCCGGCGACACAATTACTTATGCAAACAATCCTACGGCGGAGCCTTGCCCGGGGTACAAAAAAGTAAAGCCGGTCGTTTACAGCGGAATTTATCCTGCCGACGGCTCCAAGTACGAGGACTTAAAGGACGCTTTGGAGCGGCTTAAACTCAACGACGCTTCGCTGTTTTATGAGCCTGAAACGTCGTCGGCGCTCGGCTTCGGTTTCCGTTGCGGATTTTTGGGACTTTTGCACATGGAAATCATAGAGGAGCGGTTGGAGCGTGAGTTTGACCTCGATATAATAACCACCGCACCCGGGGTTGTGTACAAGGTTTATACAAGCAATGGCATGACGGAAGTTACCAATCCGTCCAATCTTCCGCCTGCGGGCGAGATAGACTATATGGAAGAACCCGTAGTTACGGCGTCCATATACACTCCGCCCGAATATATAGGGCCGATAATGGAGCTTTGCCAAGACAAGCGCGGCGAGTATTTAAACATGACTTATATAGAAAAAACTCGCGTGCTTATTACGTACACAATGCCGCTTAACGAGATTGTTTACGACTTTTTTGACGGGCTTAAAAGCCGTTCGCGCGGCTACGCAAGCTTCGATTACGAGCAAGCGGGCTACCGCAAGAGCGATTTGGTCAAGCTTGACATTATGCTTAACGGCGATATTTGCGACGCGCTCAGCATAATCGTTCACCGCGACAAGGCGTATTCGCGCGGTCGCGCAATGGCCGAAAAGTTGAAGGACGTAATACCGCGCAAGCTGTTTGAAATTCCCATTCAGGCAGCAATCGGCGGCAAGGTGATAGCGCGCGAAACAATCAAGGCGCTTAGAAAGGACGTTTTGGCAAAGTGCTACGGCGGCGACGTTACGCGCAAAAAGAAGCTTTTGGAAAAACAAAAGGAAGGCAAAAAGCGCATGCGCCAGTTTGGCACGGTGGAAATTCCGTCCGAAGCGTTTATGTCGGTTCTTAAACTGGATAACGACAAAAAATGACGATAGACACGGAAAAAACATACGGCGTGTACATTCATATACCGTTTTGCAGGGCAAAATGTAAATACTGTGCGTTTGTGTCCTCGCCCGATTTTTCGTTGCAAAAAGCGTACGTCGATACGTTGATAAAAGAAATAAATGACAGTCCGTTCAAGGGCGGACTTGTAGATACCGTTTATATAGGCGGGGGAACACCGTCATGTCTTTTCCGTGGCGGACTTGCCGATATTATGTGCGCGGTTAGGTATAACTTTCGCGTTGCGCGTGATGCGGAAATAACAGTCGAGTGTAATCCCGAAAGCGTTTCGACTGATTTTATTGCCGAATGTAAAGATATTGGCGTAACCCGCATAAGCATAGGTTTGCAGTCGTCGTGCGACAATGTTTTGCGTGCGATAGGCAGGGTGCATACTTACGCCGATTACTTAAAATCCGCCGAGTTACTGTCACATTCGTTCGACAACATTTCTTCCGATATTATTTTAGGTTTGCCCGAACAAACAAGCGCCGACGTAATAAATAGTATAAATACAGTGACGCGGCATTGTTCGCACATTTCCGTATACGCTTTGACGGTTGAAGAAGGTACGCCGCTTTATAAATCAGGTTATACTCCGTCCGACGACGATATTGCCGATTTGTACGATTTGGCATACGGCAAGCTGTCCGAGTTAGGGTTTAATCGTTATGAGGTGAGTAACTTTGCGCTAAACGGGCTGGAAAGTAAGCACAACAAAAAATATTGGGAATGTAAGCCTTATATAGGGTTCGGCGTGGCGGCGCATGGCTACGACGGTGAACGCACGAGGTTTATGCATGGCGACGGTATTTCCGAGTATATCGCTTGTCATAATGCGGAAAGCTACGCTTTGACCGATAAAGATTTATACAACGAATACGTTATGCTTAGGTTGCGCACCGAAAAGGGCATAATGACTGGCGATTTCCGCAAGCGCTTCGGATATGATTTTTGCGCACGCAATGCCGAGATTTTGGATAGGCTTAAAAGCGAAAAACTATTAGTTTGCGTTGATGGTGCGGTGAGAATTTCGCCGGACAAAATGTTTGTCATGAATTCCGTAATAGAGCAGCTGATGCTTGACTGACGGCGTATTTTTTGGTATTATGTAATCATGAAAGAAGTTTACGATTACAAAGCTATAAATAGATTGGATTTGTCCGATCCTAAATTTAAAATGCTTAATAAGCTCAATCTGTTTGCGCTTATATCCATTGCGGCAAGCTGTGTTATCGGAATCGTACTCAACTACTGTTTGAGAATGCTCGGACAAGCGGGTGGAATGTATTTAGTATACATTTTGTGCGGGGTTGTACTGTGCTTTATTTATCCGTACGTGCATGAATTCGCACACGCTTTTGCCATTATAATCAGTCGTGGCAAAAGACCGTACATAAAATTCGGCAAGTTTGCGGCGTACTGCGGGTCGCCCGATATTATTTTTACAAAAGGTCAATACTTTTTTGTCGCGGCGTTTCCGTTCTTTTTTTACTGCGCTTTACTCATTCCGCTTTGTGTGCTTTTGCCCGCCGAATTTTTTGTTTTGCCGTTTATGCCGCTTATGTATAACGTATTCGGTAGCGTTGCCGATTTATTTATGATACGGCTTGTGCTTTCGTCGCCCAAGCATGCCGTAGTAGTGGACTGCGGTACTGATATTGTGGTGTACGTTCCGACAAAAATTAATTAGATTTATTATATAACAAATTGCATATATTGTATTCAGCAAAAATTGCGCCCACTATTTTTTGAAAAAGGCGCATTTTTTTTGCGGAAAAACGATTGACAAAGAAAGGGGTATATGGTAAACTTATTTTAGCACTCTATGCCGTAGTTTGCTAATTCGCGTGCGTTGGATTGTGTTGATGGGTTTGACGGGAAGAAAAGAGAAAATACTTCAAGCGGTTGTAGACGGATATATCGAAAACTGCCAGCCTGTTTCCAGCTCGGAAATAAAGGAGAAGCATTTGCCCGCACTGTCTTCCGCAACCATTCGCAACGAAATGGCGGCGCTCGAGGAGATGGGGTATCTTACTCAACTTCACACCTCGTCCGGCAGGGTGCCTACTGCCGAAGCGTACAGGCTGTACGTGGAAAAGTTGATGCCGCGCCGCAAGCTTACGCGGTCGGAGCTGAAAATCGTTAAACGGTACTTTAACAAAAAAATCACCGAGCTGGACGAAGTGCTCAAAAACACCGCCAAGGTTATATCCGAAATTACCAATTTAACTTCGGTTGCCTACGTGCAAAGCAATGATGCCGCGACCATACTCAACATTCGCATTGTCAGGATTACCGATTCATCGGCGCTCATTATTATCGTCACCAACATGGGCGTACTCAAAGACGCGACGGTAAATATAGGTAGCGGGGTTACGGACGAATATTGCGACAGCGTTTCGCAGTTTGTCACGGGCGCGTTTGCGGGGCATACGATCAGCGAGATTAACAAACATCCGAATAGAATCGTCAAGCAGGTGAAAAAGGAGTACGAACGGGTTTTTTCCACTATACTTCGGATATTCAAAAGCTATTCGCACGACGATATGTTTTCAGATATCGTGTTGGAGGGTAGCGCTAAAATACTCGAACAACCAGAGTACGCCAATCTAAAAAAGGCAAAAGCCATGCTGGAATTTTTGGACGCAAAAGAGGAGCTTGTCCCTGTCCTGCAAAATTCCGACGACGTGAACATTACTTTCCAAATAGGCAAGGACAACGAAATTCGTGAGGGAATGCCGGAATGCGCCATAGTAACCGCATCATATAATATAGGCGGTGTTACAGTGGGCAACGCAGGTGTTATAGGCCCGATACGCATGGACTACTCCAAAGTTGTTTCAGTGCTTGATTATTTGTCAAAAACCGTACAAATGCTGCCGGCGGGCGAAGGCGCGCAGGGCGACGGTGCGGATGAATATAGTTCGTCGGTAACTTCCGATACTGACGAATAAAATTTTTAGGACGGAGGATATAATGGACGATAAGACGAGAGAGCGCACCCGAGAGCTGAATATCGAGGTTTCGCAGGACGATTACAAAGCGATGCAAAACCAGATAGCAGCCGTTTCGCAACAGCTTACTATCGCGCAGGCTATTGCCGTAAAGGAAAAGGCGAGGTCGGAGGAGCTTTCTAACTTGGTCAATCGTATGCAGGCGGACTTTGATAACTACCGCAAGCGTATGAACGAGGGCAACAAAAAGCTTAAAGAAGACGGCATGTGCGCCGTTCTCGAAAAAATCATTCCCGAGCTTGACGTATTGAAGCAGGCAATCCAAACCATTACGGACGAAAAGATTGCCGAGGGTGTAAAGATGATTTACCGTCGGATATTGGACGTTCTTACATCGTTCGGCGTGGAAGAGATTCCCGCTTTGGGACAGCAGTTTGACCCCAATCTTCACAACGCGGTAATGCAAACCAAAACAAACGACCCGAGCAAGGTCAATATGATTGTCGAGGTCTACAACAAGGGCTACAAATTGGGCGACCGCATTTTGCGGCACAGCGTCGTAAGAGTCGCCAATTAAAGCATAAATTACTTATTTAAAAAACATTTTTTGGAGGATTTATTTTATGGGCAAAATCATTGGTATTGACTTAGGTACTACCAATTCGTGTGTGGCGGTGTTGGAAGGCGGCGAGCCCGTTGTTATTCCCAACGCCGAAGGCGGCCGCACGACACCTTCCGTCGTAGGTTTTGCAAAAGACGGCGAGCGTCTTGTCGGTCAAGTGGCAAAGCGTCAAGCTGTTGCGAACCCCGATAGAACGATTATCTCTATCAAGCGCGATATGGGTACGGCCAGAAAGGTCAACATCGACAAAAAGGACTACTCGCCGCAAGAGATTTCCGCTATGATCCTTACAAAGCTTAAAAAGGACGCGGAAGCATACCTCGGTGAAGCAGTTACGCAGGCAGTTATTACCGTTCCCGCGTACTTCAACGACTCCCAGCGTCAGGCAACCAAGGACGCAGGCAAAATCGCAGGCTTGGACGTTCTTCGTATAATCAACGAGCCTACCGCTGCGGCGCTTGCTTACGGTCTTGACAAGGGTCAAGGCTCCAGCCAAAAGGTATTCATTTACGACCTTGGTGGTGGTACATTCGATATTTCCATTTTGGAAATCGGCGACGGCGTGTTCGAGGTTATAGCTACCTCGGGCGACACTCATTTGGGTGGTGACGACTTTGACCAAGTAATCATTGATTACCTTGTTCAGCAGTTCAAAAACGATCAGGGCATCGACCTCAGCAAAGACCGCATGGCTATGCAACGTCTTAAAGAAGCTGCGGAAAAGGCGAAGATTGACCTTTCCGGCACGCAAAAGACGACTGTCAGCTTGCCGTTCATCACTGCTGACGCGACCGGTCCCAAGCACTTGGAATACGAGATTACTCGCGCCAAGTTTGAAGCGTTGTCTCAGCGCCTTGTCGACCGCTCCATCGAGCTTACCAAAAAGGCTATGGCGGACGCAGGCTACACCAACAACGACATCGACAAGGTTATAATGGTCGGTGGTTCCACGCGTATTCCCGCGGTTGTGGAAGCCGTTCGCAAACTTTCCGGCAAAGAGCCGTTCAAGGGCATCAACCCCGACGAATGTGTTGCCGTAGGCGCGGCTATTCAGGGCGGTGTTCTTGCCGGCGAGGTTAAGGACGTACTGCTTTTGGACGTTACTCCGCTTTCGCTCGGTATCGAAACGGTCGGCGGTATATTCACTAAGCTTATTCCGAGAAACACCACCATCCCGACCAAAAAGTCGCAGGTGTTCTCTACGGCTACTGACAATCAGCCGTCGGTTGATATTCACGTATTGCAAGGCGAGCGCGAAATCGCGGCGCACAACAAGACGCTTGCTCGGTTTGAGCTCGGTGGCATTCCGCCCGCACCCCGCGGTGTTCCTCAAATCGAGGTTACGTTCGATATCGACGCCAACGGTATAGTTCACGTATCGGCTAAGGATAAGGGCACGGGCAAGGAGCAACGCGTTACTGTTACTGCTTCCACCAACCTTACCGAAGCGCAAATCAATCAGGCTATCAAAGACGCCGAAAAGTTTGCGGAAGAGGACGCTCAGCGCAAAGAGGTTGTCGAAGCTAAGAACCAAGCCGATATGCTTGTATTCTCCATCGAGAAGTTCTTGCGCGAAAACGGCGACACCATTGCGCCCGAGCAAAAAGACGAGCTTAACAAGGAAATGGCTAACGTTCGCGAGGTTATCAAAACCGAGGAACTTGAAGCTATCCGTGACGCGGTAGAAACCTTGCAAAAGCTGTCCAACGACATCTTCTCCAAGCTCTACGAAACCGGCACTACACCGCCGCCCGAGGACGACGTTGTAATCGACAATCCCGAAGTAGTAGACGACGGCGAAGGCGCCAACTAATTCAATCGATAACGTACTGCAACAGGAGCCTTATTTTCGGCTCTTGTTGCGGTATTCTATAAACAGCATCTTTCGAGATTGCGGAGTAAAGAATGGCAAAGAATTTTTATGAAACGTTGGGCGTGACCAAAACCGCTACCGACGAGGAGCTTAAATCGGCTTTCCGTAAGCTTGCGCGTCAATATCACCCCGACCTGCATCCCGGCGACGAAGCCGCCGCTAACAAATTCAAAGAGGTAAACGAAGCGTACGAAACGCTTTCCGACCCGCAAAAGCGTGCCGAGTACGACGCCGCCCAAGCAGGCGGTGGCAGTGGCTCATTTGGCGGTGCAGGTGGTAGTGCAGGCGGTCAGGCCGGTGGTGCGCGCGGAAACAGCTTCTTTGACGAGTTTGTCAACATGTTCGGCAACGAGCATCATGGCGGCGCAGGCGGCAGCCCCGGCGATATCAGTCTTAACGTAACGCTTACTTTCGAGGAAGCGGCGTACGGAACGCAAAAGGAAATAACCGTCAATAGGTTTGAGCCTTGCGCGGCATGCCGTGGCACGGGTGCTAAAAACGGCACGCAGTTTGTCAAATGTACCAACTGCGGCGGTTCTGGTAAGGTGCGGTACGCTCAAGAAACACCGTTCGGCAGAGTAGTCAGCATGAAGCCGTGTAACGTTTGCGGCGGAAGCGGCAGGATTGTAAAAGAGCCTTGCACGTCTTGTGGCGGGCGCGGTTCACTGCGTAAAAATTCCAATTTGCGTATAACTTTCCCTGCGGGTATCGAACACAATCAAATTCTTACGATTCCCAACGAGGGCGAGCGCACAAGGACGGGCGCGAAAAACGGTAATCTTATACTCAACGTTACCGTTTTGCCGCATAAGCTTTTCCGTCGTAAGGGGTTGGATTTGCTTGTCGATATTCCGGTTGCGTTTACGCAAGCGTTGTTGGGCGACAAGGTGCTTGTTCCCACGCTCAAAGGCAACAAGATAGCGTTCACGTTGCCCGAGGGAGCGCAAAGCGGAATGACCTTTAAACTGAAAGAACAAGGGCTTGAAAATCCCAAAAAGCAGTTAAAGGGCGATTTGCTTGTCACAATCGATATTGAATTACCTCGAAATCTCGACAAATCTCAACGGCAAAAAATCAAAGAGCTTCACGAAAGCCTTAAACCTGAGCAGTACGACAAAGCTCGGGAATTCTTGAAAAAATAAATTTAAATTCAAGCAAAAGCCGCCGATTTTACTCGGCGGTTGTTTGCGTTTAACGGAGGTACTATGAAGATACTTGTTATAAATGCGGGTAGCTCGTCGCTTAAATATCAGCTTATCGAAACGGAAACGCAAGCGGTTTTGGCTAAGGGCGTTTGCGAACGCATAGGCATGGACAAGTCCGTTCTTAATCATACGGGCAAGACTAAGGTGGAAATCAAAGTCGATATGCCTACGTATAAGGAGGCGATTAAGTACGTTTTGGACGCGCTTGTAAATGCCGAACATGGCGTTATTGCCGATATGTCGGAGATAGCCGCCGTCGGCCATCGCGTTCTCCACGCAGGCGAAAACTTTAAGGATTCGGTGCTTGTAACGCCAGAAACGTTAAAGCTTATCGAGTCCAACACCGATTTGGGCCCGCTGCATATGCCGGCTAACATTATGGGAATTAAGGCTTGTCAAGAGGCTATGCCTAATGCACCCATGGTAGCTGTTTTCGACACGACGTTCCATGCGACAATGCCCGAGTATGCGTATATGTACGGCATCGATTATGACGATTACAAAAAGTACAAGGTGCGTAAGTACGGATTTCACGGCACCAGCCATGCGTACGTGTCGGGCAGAGCTTCGGCGCTTTGCGGCACTGACAAGATTAAAACGATAGTTTGCCACCTCGGCAACGGCGCAAGCGTAAGCGCGGTCAAAAACGGTAAGTGCGTTGACACGTCTATGGGCTTAACTCCGCTTGAAGGTCTTATTATGGGCACGCGTAGCGGCGACATTGATCCCGCCGTTATGGAATACCTCATGGGCAAAAAGGGCTACGACGTACACGAAATGACTAACTATCTCAACAAAAAGTGCGGCGTTATGGGCATTAGCGGCATAAGCTCGGATTTCCGCGATTTGGAAGCAGCGGCAAAACAGAAAAATCCTCGTGCACTACTCGCGCTCGATATGTTCAGCTACCGCGTCAAAAAGTACGTTGGTTCGTATGCCGCAGCAATGGGCGGTCTTGACTGCTTGGTGTTTACGGGCGGAATAGGCGAGCATACCGTTTGCGTTAGGGAAGCAGTTTGCAACGATATGGAATTTTTGGGCATAAAGCTCGACAAGGCGAAAAACGCCGAGCCTCCGCGCGACGAGGAAGTGCTTATATCCGCACCCGATTCCAAAGTCAAGGTTTACATTATTCCCACCAACGAGGAATTGTATATCGCGCGCGAAACGTTGAAGCATAAAGACGATAAATAAGTTGAAGCTTTCTGTTAAAAACGAAATAATTCGCATGCTCTTTCCCGACGATATCAAATGTATCGTTTGCGGGCGGGAGATGCGACCCAACCGTTACGGCTTGTGCAATCATTGCAAGCTGGAAATTAACGACAATTTTTGTTTGCGTTGCGGCAGGCACAAGATAGGAATAGGCGATTACTGCGACGAATGCAGTGGACAGTCCTTGCACTTTGACGAGGCGCGTTCGGCCGTCAACTACGACGGAAACGCCAAAAACTTGATATATCGATTAAAGTATGGCAATGCCAAGTATTTAGCTAACACGTTGAGTCAATATTTGCTCGACGTGTTATTGCTGTCCGACTGGCAGGCCGATTGTATTACGTATGTGCCTATACATAAGTCGCGGCAAAGAAAACGCGGCTATAATCAAGCCGAACTGCTCGCGCGGGAGCTTGCCGAACGCATCAATTTACCGTGCGAATGTTTACTTGAAAAATCGGTTAAAACTCCCAACCAAGCAAAATTGAATAGGGAAGCACGGTTGGAAAACCTTAAAGATTCGTTTTCGGCGCGTGAAACACCGCCCGATCACGTTATCTTGGTGGACGACGTAATGACTACCGGTTCCACTGCTGACGAGTGTAGCAGGGTATTAAAGCTGGCGGGCGCAAAGGTAGTGTACGTGCTGACGTTCGCGTCTGTTCCCGAACGTCCTATTTTAGACAAACCGACGCAAAATATAACCGATTTTCGCAAGTAAATAACTTGACTATATGTCAATTTAGTGATAAAATATAATCGGTACAGTATGGGTACCATTATTGATTGTTAGCCGATTTGTTTATCGGTGTAATCATAAATACAAACACACATACAAAAGTATTATAAGGAGAATGCATTATGACCCTACTTTCAAGTACGGCGGTTGTTTTGGCTATTGTTTTGCCAATCGTTGCGTTGCTTGTCGGTGCGGTGGGCGGTATTTTAGGTTACCGCGCTTACCGTGACAAAAAGCTCGGCGCAGCAAAACAAGCGGCTAATAAAATGCTTGAAGACGCCGTAAACGAAGTAAAAGAAATGCGCAAAACAGCAACGCGCGAAGCAAAAGAAGAGCTGGAAAAAGAACGTAGCGCACAGGAAAAAGAGTTGCGCGAAAAGCAGGCAAACGTTTCCCGTTCCGAACAACGAATTATTCAGCGTGAGGAAACGTTAGATAAAAAGGAGCAATTGCTCGATAAAAAATCGGACGATTTGGACGCGCAAAAAGCGTTATTGCAACAAAAGCACGCAGAAGCGGACAAGCTCAAGGCTGAATTGCAAACAGCTAACGAACGTATTTTGGACGAAATACAGCGCGTCGCAAGTATGTCCAAAGACGAAGCCAAGTCACAACTAATCGACGCAATACGCGACGAAGCAAAACACGACGCAGCTAAAATGGTGCGCGAAATCGACGCCGAGGCTAAGGAAGAAGCGGACAAGCGCGCGCAAAAGATTGTCGCTCTCGCCGTGCAGCGTTGTGCGGTAGACCACAGCTCGGAAATAACCGTATCTACGGTAGCGCTCCCCAATGACGAAATGAAGGGTAGAATAATAGGTAGAGAGGGACGCAATATCCGCGCACTCGAAACCGCTACCGGCTGTGACCTTATTATAGACGATACCCCCGAAGCTGTTGTGCTTTCTTGCTTCGATCCCGTGCGCCGCGAGGTTGCGCGTATCGCTTTGGAAAAGCTTATTAGCGACGGACGCATTCACCCCGGCAGAATAGAGGATTTGGTAGAAAAGGCGCAAAAAGAGGTCGATGTTAAAATCAAGGAAGCTGGCGAAAACGCTATGTACGAAACGGGCGTATTCGGGCTTAATCCCGATCTTGCCAAAATACTCGGCAGACTGCGCTTCCGCACCAGCTACGGCCAAAACGTGCTGCGCCACTCCATAGAGGCGTCGCACCTTGCGGGCATTATGGCGGCAGAGCTTGGCGCTAACGTGCCGCTTTGCAAACGCGCAGGATTGTTGCACGATATTGGTAAAGCGCTTGACCACGAGATGGACGGTACGCACGTGTCGATAGGCGTGGATATCGCCAAAAAGTACAAGGAAAGCAAGGAAGTCGTTCACTGTATCGCGGCGCACCACAACGACGTCGATCCCGAAACGATTGAAGCTGTTATAGTTCAGTGCGCGGACGCCATATCGGGCGCACGCCCCGGCGCACGCAGAGAATCGCTTGATAACTACGTAAAGCGCCTTGAAAAGCTTGAGGAAATAGCCAACGGCTTCGAGGGCGTAGAAAAGTCTTTTGCCGTTCAAGCAGGCCGCGAGATACGCATAATCGTAAAGCCCGAGGTGGTAGACGACGTTCAGGCCATGTATATGTCCAAGGAAATCGCAAAGCAAATCGAACATGATATGCAGTATCCCGGACAGATTAAAGTAAACGTCATCCGTGAGACCCGCGCAGTCGAGTACGCAAAATAAATTACCTCATTTCGGCTAAGAAAGCGATATTTCCGTGTGATTTATAATTAAAAGCAAGGTTGAAAAACAATCCTTGCTTTTTTTATTATTATTTGTTATAGTGTAAGTAGTATAACAATAATTTAGCGGAGAATTATGGAACACTTTGTGTCTTTAGATAGAGTAGTAACGGGTTTTAGTTTCGCCGAGCAGAGTATTGATTGTTCGTGTGGAACAGAAATATTAAAGGTCGAAAAACAGTCCGGAAAAGTTGTTTGTCGAAAGGGAATTTTTGAAAAGGAAGGCTTTTCAAGAAATCTTATTGCGGATAAAGAACAAATTTTCATATACGACTTTTGCATGTTATATATTGTTCGTAAAGACGATTATGAGCTTATTGGCAAATGGCAGTTAGGAAATGATTTACGTTCGGATATAGTGGGCATAGCGTTCGACAGCGATATTATCTATTGTTCAATCAGAAACGGCAAAATAATTACGCTCGATAGAGAATCTTATTCAACAAATGAGTATCAAATCTCTAAAAGCAGTATGTGGTGCTTAAAAGTGCATGATAAGTATTTAGTTTGTGGAACGGTTGACGGGAATTTGCTGCTTTTAAATAAGGCTACTCTTTCTATCGAAAAAACTCTTGTTTTAGGCAAGAAAAATATAGGTAGTATTTACGTTGACGGTGAAACATTATATGCCGCAAGTCAAGACGGTAAACTTTTCAAAATAGACCTAACAGCGTTTGAAATTAGTGCATTACGAAAATACACTCATAAGAAAATGTTTGATTGTGTCGGAGTGTATAAAGATACCGTTGTCACCGTATCGTATCCTTGCTCGGAAATAGGTTTTTGGGATAAAAAGACATTGGAACATGTAAAAACTATCAATGTTCCATTAAAGTTGTTGGGACGGGCGTATATAGAAAACGATTTTTTGTATATCGCTTCTCGGAATATTTTGGGAATTGATAAAATAGTGTTGGGCTGTTTGGCATAAGATAAATTTC
>JAIEBI010000039.1 GCA_029070965.1 Clostridiales bacterium | reverse complement strand
AAGTGCCAAAAGGATAATATCCTCGGCGATATGCGCAAAAAGGAGTACTACGAAAAGCCCTCCGTTAAGCGTAAAAAGAAGAAGGAAGCAGCCCGTAAACGCTTCCGTTAGCGCGTATGCATCGGCATATACGGCGTCAGCCGTCGCGCCGCCCTCGGTCATTTAGGTGGGTCTAAACTCCCGTCGGTCGGCGCTCGGACTTCCTTGTCTATGCCGCGCCTCCGCACTAACGGCTTATCAACTTTGTAGAGCGTTTCCCTCTATCAATAAAAAGAATTTTACTACGGCAAGATCCGTAGCATAAATTTATTTTCGCGGTGTCAAGCTGACACCGCTTTTCTTTTGTCACAATATTTTGCGTGCGGTTTTCGGCGAAAAACGCAGTATATTGCGGTGCATAAAAGTATACAAAATCACCCATTTCCAAACCGTTGACATTTGTCTTTTTATGCGTTTTAATGGGATTACTCTCACAAAATTACCACGGAGTGACTCATGAAAAAACGAGATTTTATTATCATTACGTTAGTGAAAATAGGGTTTCGCACCTCGCTGAAAGGATTTGACCAGTTTTGTATGTGCTTGGACCTATATTCGGAAGACCCTACACGCACGATAGGCAGTATATACGAGCGCATTGCGCTTGAATTTAACTGCACGATAAGCTCGGTAGAAAAGAATTTGCGTAGGTTATTTATGAGCTCCAACGCTACCGCTGCCATAAGCCGACTGTTCGGTATGGACTTTTGCGACACGGGAAACAAAGAGATAGTTTCTATGTTTTCCAATTACGTATCGTTACAGCGCGAATGCTATGCGAATTAAGAATTTAGAATTAAGAATGCAGAATGAGGCGATGAAGCCGCATTAAGTGTTCGTCATTATAAAAAAGCCCTCTCCTTGGGAGAGGGTGTCGCGTTAGCGGCTGTAAAATAGTAATAATCGAATAGTGAAGAATTTATCGGCTTAAATTCATAATTCTGCATTCTGCATTCTTAATTCTCTTAACTGCCTGTCTATTTCCTCGCTTGCGCAGCCGCCTATAACTTTGCGGCGGGCGATAGCGTTTTGGGGTAGCACGGCTTGCAGTATTCCGTCGTCGAACAGCGGCGAAAACTTTTTGTATTCGTCAACCGTAAGGCTTTGCAAGGTCTTGCCGTTATCAATGCAGTACAGTACTATTTTTCCCGTCACTTCGTGCGCGGCGCGGAAGGGCAGTCCCTTTGCTGCAAGGTAGTCGGCACACTCGGTCGCACATGAGTGTCCGCCCGCGGCAGCCGTATTCATTTTTTGCCGATTGAATTGAACCGCGTTCATAAACGCCGTAAATACTTTAAGCGACAGCGACAGCGTGTTCACCGCGTCGAACAGCGGTTCTTTGTCCTCTTGCATATCCTTGTTGTAGGCGAGCGGTAAGCCTTTCATTACGGTTATCAAGCTCATGAGGTCGCCCACAACCCTGCCGCACTTGCCGCGCAACAGCTCGTTTACGTCGGGGTTTTTCTTTTGCGGCATAATGGACGAGCCCGTGCTGAATTCGTCGGGCAAAATCAAAAATCCGAATTCTTCGCCTGACCAGTACACAAACTCCTCGTTTATGCGCGAAAGGTGGAGCATCGCTTGCGTTGCGCAGGACAGGTATTCCACAGCGAAATCGCGGTCGCTCACGCCGTCCAGAGAGTTTTGCGTAACGCCGTCAAAGCCCAAAAGCTTGGCGGTATATTCGCGGTCAATATGGAATGTTGTGGAAGCGCACGCGCCGCTGCCCAGCGGCAAAACGTTTACTCGCTTGCGGCAGTCTATAAGCCGCTGCGCGTCGCGCAAAAACATGTTTGCGTAAGCAAGCAGGTAATGTCCGAGCGTGGTGGGCTGCGCCTTTTGCATATGCGTGTAAGCGGGCATCGCGGTTGATTTTTCTTTTTCCGCTCTGTCCGCAAGGGTAGTGACAAGCGTTTTTAAAAGTCCGATTTGCTCGTCTATGCCGTCGCGCAAATACAAGCGTATATCGGTAGCCACTTGGTCGTTGCGGCTACGCGCGGTGTGAAGCTTTTTGCCGACGTCGCCCACGCGCGATACAAGCTCGTTTTCCACAAACGAGTGAATGTCCTCCGCGCCGACCGGTTCAAGTTTTCCTCCGTCGATATCGGCAAGTATAGATTTGAGCGCGGCGGCGAGTGTTTTGGCTTCGTCTTCCGTTATTATTCCGCATTTACCCAGCATTGTGCAGTGCGCAATCGAGCCTTGAATGTCCTGACGGTACATTTGGCGGTCGAATGAGAGCGAGTCGTTAAACTGCTCGGCTATATCGTTAAGCTCGGCGGTAAACCTGCCCGACCAAAGTTTCATAATAGAATCCTCTAAAAAGTGTACTGATGAAAAGTGCGGACATAAATCCGCACTTTTACGTTGTGTCTGTTTATTTTTTGTTCTTTTCCAACATTTTGGCGCGAACTTTAAGCGGCAAGCCGAACAGGTTGATAAAGCCTGCCGAATCCTTTTGGTCGTAAACCTCGTCCTCGCCGAACGTAGCAATATCCTCGTCATACAGCGAGTAGGGGGAGGTCATGCCTGCGGGGGTGATTTTGCCCTTGAACAGCTTGAGCTTGGTCGTACCGGTAACGAATTCCTGCGTTTGATCTACAAACGCGGACAAAGCTTCGCGCAGCGGGGTGTACCACTTGCCGTCGTACACGAGCTCGGCAAACTTGATTGCGATATGCTCTTTAAAGTGCGCGGTGTCGCGGTCGAGGGTGATTTCCTCCAAATTCTTGTGCGCTGCGTAAAGGATAGAGCCTGCGGGGTTTTCGTAAACGCCGCGCGATTTCATGCCGACAAGGCGGTTTTCCACCATGTCGTCCACACCAACGCCGTGCTTGGAGCCGATTTCGTTAAGCGTTTCGATGAGCGCGACGGGAGCGAGCTTTTTGCCGTTTACCGCAGTGGGGATACCCTTTACCCAGTCGATGGTTACGTACTCGGCGGTGTCGGGCGTGTCCTTAATGGGCTTGCTTATAAGCAGCATTTCGTCCTTGGGCTCGTTGGCGGGGTCTTCGAGATCGCTGCCTTCGTGCGAAAGGTGCCAAAGGTTGCGGTCCATTGAATAGTTGTGCTCTTTGGTTACGGGCACGTCCAGTCCGTGCGCGGTAGCGTAATCTATTTCGTCGTCGCGCGATTTGAGATCCCAAATACGCCACGGCGCGATAATTTTCATATCGGGTGCGAGCGCCTTGATGGACAACTCAAACCGCACTTGGTCGTTGCCCTTGCCGGTGCAGCCGTGGCAGATGGCGTCTGCCTTTTCCTTTTTGGCAATTTCCACCAAGCGTTTGGCTATAACGGGACGAGCGAACGACGTACCGAGTAGGTACTTGCCCTCGTACACGGCGCCCGCCTTGATGGTGGGGAATATGCAGTCGGTGACGAACTCGTCTTTAAGGTCCTCTATGTAGAGCTTTTCCGCACCGCTCTTTTTTGCTTTTTCATGCAGTGGGGCAAGCTCCTCGCCCTGACCGACGTCGGCGGCGACGGCTATAACGTCGCAGTCGTAGTTTTCCTTTAACCAAGGAATGATGATGGTGGTGTCCAGTCCGCCCGAATACGCAAGAACAACGCGCATTTTTGCCATAAGTATGTACTCCTTAAATGTAAATTATATAATGTAAGTATTGTACAATAAACATTGACAAAAAGCAAATAAAATCGCGCCACAATCGCAGAGCAAGCAAAATTTTTATGTTTTTGGGTAATTATGGCTGAATTTATATTATTTAATGTTTGACAAAACACATCGAAAAGTGGTATTATAAATCAATATTACAACTTTTGTACGGCAACGGCGCCGACAACGGTTCGCTTTTATGTACAAAAAAATCGGTTGTAATATGCGAAAAGGTTATATTATGAAACTACGTAAGCCTATCCTTGTAACAATAATATTAGCGTTGGTCGCGGCAATGACTCTGTTTGTCGTGGCTTGCGGCGGCGAAGATGATGCTGCCAAAACATATACTATGAGGTTTGAAACGTACGGCGGCACGGAAATCGAGCCTATAACGGCCGTTGGCGGCAGCATGATTTTTGCGCCGAGCGACCCCGAAAAGTCGGGCAGCACGTTTGCGGGCTGGTATACCAATTCCAAGTTCAGCGGCGAAGCGGTGGTAATTCCCAACGTTATGCCCAACAAGAACGTCACGTATTACGCCAAGTTCGACACGCCCAAAACGGAATACACACTGATTTACGAATACAACAAGGGGCAAGTTCCGCATGCAAAGGATATAGCTAATGTAACGGTGGAAGTGGGCGAAACGGTAACGGTTGCCGACGGCAACGATTACGGCGCGGTCGGCTATATGTTTATGGGTTGGTCTATTTACCCCAACGGACTTGTTACGGACGTCAAGCAGGACGGACAGTACAACGCCGGCGACAAAATTACGCTTACCGACGCCAACGTCAAGCTTTACGCGCAGTGGGCGGTGGAGTACACCGACTCGCGCAAGGAGAATAACGACAAGATTTACGTTTACGAGCCGCTTATCGGCAAGGGCTTGGGCGCTGCCAAGCTTGTCCGCGAGGACGACGGCGAAAATAAAGGCTTTACCAAGGACGGCTTTGTCGAATCGAGCTCCGACAGCGAATCGGGCTATAACGAATTCACGTTCTACAACGTGGACGGCGAAACGTTCGAGGGCAGGCTGTACGCCGACCGCACTTACGCTACGTCGGACGGAATGCAGGGCAAGTACGTAATGTACGATTACATTTGGGGCGAAAATTTCTTTGACTACACCTTGGCGCTGGACGGCTTCGGCTATGCGGTAATAACGCAGGTTATCGGCGACCAAATCGGCGTTTTTGCCAGCGGCGATTACGAATACGACCCCGAGCACGACGATTACGAATTCAAGTACAATACTCCCAAGGACGCCGACGACGCAAAACCCCAAACGTCGTACTTTAACGTCGTTAAGAAAAAAGTGCAACATAACGGTGAGGATACCGACTTTGACGGCGTGTACACCACAATCGGCGGAGAAAGCGGCACGTTTGGCAACGTAACATATTTCAGCGACGACGAGGACTTGAGCATGTTAATGCTTGACGGCTACGGCAACGCATTGCTCAGCATCTACGACGGCAATACTGTTATTAAGGAAATACAAGGCATTTATTACGGCACGGACAATTACACGGACGTTACCGGCGAGTGGCAGTTCGAGCCCGTTGCCGCAGTAAATAACGGCTTTGATTTCAAATTCACTTTGGACACCGTGCCGGTAAATAACGGTACCGGTATCGTATATTATTCGGTGTTCTATGAGTGCGACGAAACCATTGTAGGTACGTACAAAGCGGAAGATCCCGCCGACAAGAGCACGTTATACTTGGACGGCTACGGCAGTGCCGAATACATTTCCAACGGTATTGTGTACTCGGGCATTGTCGACGTAACGGAGGACAACACCGACGGTGTAAAATACATAGTCGAGTTTACCGAGTGCGTACAGGACTCAAACGGAGAGTGGGCGGAAACCAACAACGTAATGGTATTCGTCTTGTCCGGCAGCAAGTTTACGGTAAGTGAGGACGGACTTATAATCGCAAGCGGCGTGCTTTCCAATTATACGGGCAAGTCTACGACAGTTGTAATTCCCGACGGCGTAACGCAAATTTCGGATAACGCTCTTAACTACGCCTATACCAATGTGTCGCTTGTTTCCGTTACCGTTCCCGCAACAGTTATGCAAATAGGCGCGCATGCGTTCCAAAACGATTATACGCTGCGCCGCGTAATATTCCTTAGGGAAACTCCCGTCGAATTGAATTTCGACGACGACCACAATCCCTTCCGCTGGGGCGCCGGCGATTTCAAGATAGTCGTGCCGCAAAAAGAAGAGGTTATTGAAGCATACAAGGCGGCTTGGTCGGTGTATGCGGACAGAATAGTGGGCGCGACAGATGCTTCTAAATTGCCCGAGTGGGTCACGCAAGAGGTGACAATAAGCGGTACAACGTTTAACGTTCTCGTACAGTACAACCTGCAAGAGGAATTAGAGGAAGACGAGCTTTTGGATATCGTCATTCCCGAAGATATAGACATTATCTATAGCTACGTGTTCCGCGGACTTGACTTTATACGGAGTGTCGACCTTAATAACGTAATCGAAGTGTGCGAAAGCGCGTTCTACGGCTGCGTCAACCTCAAAACGGTCAAGATGCCCAATGTGCAGGCAGTGGACAAAATGGCTTTTGCCGCGTGTTACAAGCTCAACAATAGTAATAGTGATGAAGCCGACGTTTTAAAACTTCCCGCAATCAAGATAATCGGCGAGAGCGCGTTCAGCGCTTGCGAAAGTCTTAGGCTTGTGCAGCTTGGCGCGAACATATCCGAGATAGGCGACTTTGCGTTCTATCAATGCAACATTTACGAATCCGATCCGCCGCTGTTTGTGGAGCTTTTGGGCGATAAAGCGCCTACTATGGGCGAAAAGGTTACGCTCGGTAATATCGCGTTCAGGTTCAAGGTAAAGGATATCAACGTCGCAATTGAATGCTACAAAAACTCCACTTGGGGCTCGTACGCGTCCAATTTGTATATTGAGTCGGGCGAAGAAAAGGGCTTGTACATGAGCGGCGACACAACGCTCGAGCTTGACGGCAGGGCGATATATCAAGGCTCATACGTGTGGATGTACGCAATCGACGGCGAAAAGATTACATTCTATGAGTACAATTCGTCAAGCACGTCGGATACGCCTTATACCGCAATTGAGGGTACTTATAAGGACGGCGTAATATCCTTTGGCTTGGGTAGCACAATGTTGCATTTTGCGCCTATTCCTGAAAGCAAGAGCTACACCACCAAGGACGGCAACTACACGCTTGTATGCAATCCTTTGGATCTTTTGCCCGATAGATACGAGGATTACAAAGGCTATGCCGACGTCAAGTTCAACGGCAAGGACGTCAAGCTTTACGTCAACGGTTACAGCACCAAAATCATTTACAACTACGAGGAAAACGGCAAGCTATACAACATATATATTTCCTTTAACGGCGACGTGCTGGACGTTACCAAAAAGCCTTCCGACGTTCGTTACAGCGATATCACCGCGCCCGACGGCAGCAAAATAACCATTCTTTTCAGGAACGGACTTGTTTATATAGAAAAGGCGGAGTTTGAAATCGTAGTAGACGAGGCCGACGGACGTAAGCTTTACTGGACTGAGGTGAGCGGCGTGTTGGCACAGCAAAACGGCAACGTGTTCACGTTCTCATTCCGCTTCCGTAACGACACGTACAGCTTTACAGTAACCGTGTCTGAGGATCACAAAACCTTTACTTACCATCCCACAAAGAACTAATTTAGCTCGAATTCATAATCCCGAATTTACATCAATACCGTTATCATTTTTTCGCACAATGACGTGCGGAGGGGTATAATATTATCCAAAAAGGAGAGAGAAAACCATGACAAAAAGATTGTTGAAAACAATGCTGTTACCGCTAACCGTAATTGCTGCGGCGTTTGCGTTTATCGCGTGCGACGGTACCACGCCCGACGTAAAGTATAAGGTTACTTATGTAATCGGCGCGGACGCGGAAGGCACTGCGCCCACCGAAACGGACAAGGCTTTCGGCGAAAAGTTCAAGCTCAAATCGGCCGACGGCATTACCTATGATGGCAAGACGTTTGCCGGCTGGAACGACGGCAGCATTACCTATCAGGCGGGCGATACCTACACTATGCCCTCCAAGGCGGTAACGTTTACCGCGCAGTGGGGACCCGGCGGCGACCCGCTTAATACATACACCGTCACGTACAAGTACGGCGCGGCAGGCGAGGACGTCGTCAAGGAAAATCAAGCAGCCGAAAACTATGCCTTGGAAGCGCCCGCAACGTACTTGGACACCGGTAACGACGAATATTACAAGCTGTTCGCAGGCTGGACGGTAGAAAACGGCGACGGCACGGTATACTTGCCTAATGCTAAGCTTACGCTTACGGGCGACACCGTGTTTGAAGCGCAGTGGGTCGACTTCGACGACGACAACGTATGGTTCGATACAACGTACGAACTGCAGCTTATATTGTTGACCGACAAGGTCGGCACGTTGATTTTGAACCTCGGCGGCGAGGATGAAGAAAATCCGGATCTTTTGTGGACTTACTTTACGTATGCCGTAAGCGGCACTGCCATTACGGTAACGCCCGTAGTCGGCAATCCCGCTACCGGCACGTTGGACGACGGCGAGCTTACCCTAAGCATTACGGTTGGCATGGCTATGTATAACTTTGCGCCTCAGCAATCACTGCCCGAGTTTACATTCCAGCTCAACGGCGGAACAGGCACGGTGCCTACGCTCACCGTTACCGAGGAAATGTACGACGATGCAGAAGATTGCTACGTTGTTACAATGCCCGAAAACACAATCATTCCGCCCGCAGGCAAGCAGTTCAAGGAATGGCTGGTTACCGCGGCAAGCGGCGGTGAAAGACGTGTTGCGGCAGGCGACAGCTATTATGCAACCGCCGGTACGTCTACCTGTCTATTATTCACATCTCCGAGCCCACGAGACATCTCAGGATCG
>JAIEBI010000038.1 GCA_029070965.1 Clostridiales bacterium | reverse complement strand
CTCGTATGATTGTTCATACTTCTACCTCTCTGGTATTGACGTTGTGGTTTAAAGTTGTTAACAATTTGTTCACAATTTTATATATATACAGCTAAATGTTAACATATTGTTCATATTTTGTCAATACTTTTTAAGGTTTTTGCCGACAAATATTATCAAGTTTAATATAATATTTTTCATAATCGAGCAATGTTCGTATAATAATGTGCTCAACTTGCTTGACTTACCGCCCGATATATTGTATAATCGCAATGTAATAGATGCGCGGGGGTGGCGAAATTGGCAGACGCGCAGGTCTCAGAAGCCTGTGGGTAACTCCGTACGAGTTCAAGTCTCGTCCTCCGCACCAAAACAAAATCGGCAACACCTAATGGCATTGCCGATTTTTTGTTAGTATCTATATTTCTTCAAACAAGTCCTTTCCTACTCCGCATATCGGGCAAACGTAATCGTCGGGAACCTCGTCGCCTTCGTACACGTAGCCGCATATGGTACAGCGGTATTTTTTGCCGCTTTGAGGTATTTCGGTCGCTTCTTCAGCCACGTACGTGGGCGCGGTCTTAGGCGCGCCGCCCTTAATCACCTTGTGGTAGTAGTCGTACGTCATAGGCGTTTTGCTGCCAAAGCTGTCCGCCGCGACAAGTTTACCCAAAAACACGGTATGCGTGTCCGTTTCCATTTGGTCTATAACGTCGCACACGATATACCCGCAGCTGTCGTTTAGCACGGGCAGGCGCGACTGCACCGAATAGTCCACGCCGTCAAACTTATCCACTTCCCTGCTCGACTTAAAGCCGAACGTGCCGATAAGCTTAGGGTCGGAGCTTTCGGCAAGCACGGATATCGCAAACTTGCCGATATCCCTTATACACGCGTTGGTAAAGTTGTCGCGGTTTATGCTGACCGCAAACGTGGCAGGTTCGGCAGTCACCTGCATTATGCTGTTGGCAACGCAGCCGACGGGTTTCCCCTCCGACCAAGTTGTTACGATATACACGCCGTACGACAGCTTAGTTATTATATTGTTGTTCATATGATTTTCCTTTTTTCTTTTATTATATGTAATCCGTAAACAAAAGTAAAGACTTTTCATTGACTTTTTTGGCATAATCGTGTACAATTATATTCGTAAAAATATTGCATTTTATTAGGGTTATTATTTATGTATCGCATAGGATTGGACATAGGTTCTACCACAATAAAAACGGCGGTGTTGGACGAGGACGGAAAGCTTGTTCGCTCCAACTATCAACGGCACAATTCGGACGTTCGCGCAACAATGTACGGCGAGCTTAAAGCGCTTTTAAAGCTGTACGACGAATTTACCATTACCGTAACAGGCTCTGGCGGTATTTCGGTGTCCGAGTGGCTGGGCATTCCGTTTGTGCAGGAGGTTATTGCGGGCGTGGAAGCCATTAAACGGCTCATTCCCGAAACGGACGTCGCAATCGAGCTGGGCGGCGAGGACGCCAAAATAACATATCTCGGCGACAACCTAGATCAGCGCATGAACGGCACTTGCGCAGGCGGCACGGGCGCGTTTATCGACCAAATGGCGGTACTTTTAAACACCGACGCGTCGGGACTTAACGAGCTTGCCAAGTCCGCTACCATAATCTACCC
>JAIEBI010000037.1 GCA_029070965.1 Clostridiales bacterium | reverse complement strand
GTGTTATAATGTATCGGTGGAAAGCGGAGATAAAATTTTGGGCGTTGATTTCGGACTGAAACGCGTAGGACTTGCGGTGTGTGACAGCTTGCACATTCTGGCTACGCCGTTACCCGTATATCACACCAAATCGATGCGCAATTCCATCGACCACGTAGCCGGCGTTGCAAAAGACCATGAGGTGGGGCGCATAGTGGTAGGGCTTCCGCTCAACCTTGACGGCACGGAATCCGTTCAGTCGGGTAGGGTGCGAGCGTTTGCTCGCAACCTCGGCAAGGTGACGGGGCTGCCCGTAGAGCTGTTTGACGAGCGGCTTACCACGGTAGAGGCCGACGAACTGCTTATAGAGGCGGGCGTAAAAAAAGCCGCCGACCGTGCAAAATTAGTTGACAGTATGTCGGCAAAGGTTATTTTGCAAGGCTACATAGACAATAATAAATAAATCCATTAGGAGAGTAATATCATGGCAGAAAATCAAGAAGAAAACGTTGAGCTTATCGACGAAGAAGTAATTACGCTTTACGACGATAAAAACAACCCCGTAGACTTCAACGAAGTTGCGGTTGTGGAATATCAGGGCGATTTTTACGCGCTTTTGCAGCCCGTCGAGCCTATGGAAGGCTTGGGCGAGGACGAGGCTATTATCTTCAAGGTAGTGCAAAAGGACGAGGAAACGGACGAGTTCGAGCCTGTCACGGACGAGGCTGTGCTCGATGCCGTGTTCAACGAGTACCTTAAAGCGGAAGCCGAATTCGGAGACGGCTGCGATTGCTGCGACTGCGACGAGTGCAATCACGACCACGACGACTGCGATGACGATTGCGGCTGCGAGGGCGGTTGCTGCGGAGTTCACAAGCACAAAGACGAAGAGTAATCGTCTATTGGCGTAAAGGCTAAAAATACGCATATTTTAGCGCAAAAAGATAGTTAAATCATTTGCGTAATACTTTACCTTGTGTTATAATTATGTTAACTACTCACTCGGTTGTTTTTCTGTGCGCTGTCAAATTTTTGAGGGCAGTGTGTAAACCGAGGTGGGAAACGGAGAAATCATGGCAAACATTATCACGATGAAACAGCTTTTGGAAGCGGGCGTTCACTTTGGACATCCCACGCGCAAGTGGAATCCCAAAATGAAAAAGTATATATATGTGTCGCGCAACGACATATATATCATCAACCTTGAAAAGACGGTGGAAATGATCGACAAGGCGTATGCGTTCATTAAGGACGTAGCGTCGGAAGGCAAGTCCATTCTTTTCGTAGGCACCAAAAAGCAGGCTCAAGAGGCGATTATGCAGGAAGCGCAAAAGTGCGGAATGTACTACGTAAAATCGCGCTGGCTTGGCGGCACGCTTACCAATTTTTCTACAATCAAATCCCGTATAGAGCGGCTTAACAAGCTCAATCTTATGGAAAAGATGAACGAGTTCGCGCTCCTTCCCAAAAAGGAAGTGCTTAAACTCAAAGCCGAGCGCGACAAGCTTGAGGACAACCTCGGCGGCATCAAAGATATGCGTTCGCTTCCCGGCGCGTTGTTTGTTGTCGACCCCAAAAAGGAACACAACGCCGTAGCCGAAGCGCGCAAGCTTCATATTCCCATCGTCGCTATCGTCGATACCAACTGCGATCCCGACGAAGTCGATTACGTTATCCCCGGCAACGACGACGCTATCCGCGCAATCAAGCTTATTGCGGGTGCAATGGCTGACGCAGTTATCGAGGCGCGCGAGGGCGAGGAAGGCTTGGCGGCACGCCGTGCTGTCGAAGCGCAGATGCAAGCTGAGGCCGAAGCGGTTGCCAAAGCCAACGTAGAGGTCGTGGAAGAACCCGCAACCCAAGAACAGCTTGACAATCTTGTAAACGGCGAAACCGACGCAGAATAATCGTCGGGTTTTGCCTTGCTATAAATCAAATATAACTTACGACTGAAATCGTTTAAGTTTCGATAAAACACAAATAAATAATTAGGAGTAATATTATGGGAATTACTGCAAGTGACGTTGCAAAATTGCGTGAAATTACCGGCGTCGGTCTTATGGCGTGCAAAAAGGCGCTTGTTG
>JAIEBI010000036.1 GCA_029070965.1 Clostridiales bacterium | reverse complement strand
TATTAATATAATAATTTTATACATAGAAAAAATACGTCGCTTTCTTGATGTTCAACTTACCCGCAACATCACATCTAAACCAATAAAAAAAACGAACACATTTCAAAATGTGTTCGTTCTTTTTGTTTTATTAAAGTTGAAACCTCACTCTATTCTTTTGGATTTTCGTTATTCTGCGTTTCCGTTATAGTTTTGTCGGTTTTGCCTTTTTTCTTTTTGGGCTTGTTCTTGTTTTTGTTGCGGAACACGTCGGAAAGATTGGCGGTTTCGAGGTCGAAGCTACTGTGGCCCTGCGGGCGTTGTTTTTCCACGCGCTCGGGCAGCGGCGTTTCGTCATACGGCATTTGCACGGTGTCGGTGCGACTGCGCACTTCGAGCTGGTCGTACGGCACAGAAACGTCGTTACGCTTGAATTCGTTGTAAACGTTTTCCACTACGTAATAGTACACGTCCCAATAGTCTTCGTTGTCGCACCAGCAGTAGCAAAAAAAGTCCAAGCTGCTTGCGCCTAGCGTTTTGAGCCGACAAAACGGTTCGTGGGCGCTGTCTATAAACACTTTGCCGTTGCTCTTCATTACGTCGGTGACGATTTTTTTGACGAGCTCGACGTCCGTTTCATATGCGACAGAGAACGTAAAATCCACGCGCCGTATCGGGTGTGCGCCGGCATTGATTACGCTACTGTTTACAATCGTGCTGTTGGGAATGGTCACGCGCTTGTTGTCGGGTGTGTTGAGCGTGGTGAAAAGAAAGTTGATGTTTATAATGTCTCCTTCCACGTCGCCCACTATTACGCGGTCGCCCTTTTTGAACATTTTGGTTGCGACTATTACTATTCCGTTGGCAAGGTTGGCAATGTTGCTTTCGAGCGCCAAGCCCACGGCGAGCAAAATCGCGCTAAGCGCGGTGATAATGCCGGTTATTTGCACGCCGATTATCGAGAGCAGCGCCAGCACCAAAATGAGATACAGCACAAACTTTATTATGGCGAGAATAAACTGCTGCGCAATCTTTTCCATTTTGCTTTTGGCAAAAACCCGTCTTATGATATTTATCAAAATTTTAATGACGATTATGCCGATAAGCAGCACGGAAAAGAACAACACTATATTCCAAATGTTGTTCGTAAAAAACGCTTTAATATCGTTCCAAAGCTTGTTCCAATTCATAACGGCGTCCTTTAATGGTTTATTGGCTACATTATATCAATTCGCCGCAATAAAATCAAGCCTTTACCGCGTATTGAGCGTGCGGCAAAAACATGCGCTGCGTAAAGGAAATTACCACAGCATGCAATCGTGATTATGTATCGTTAAAATAACTTTAATTGCTCGAATTTCGGGCCTTGCGGAAATTCGTGCAAGTACGCGAACAGTTTGTCGTTGTCGCAAATTATACCGAGCTCTTTACAGCGTTTTAAAAACAGCGCTTGCAGCCGTGCGGCGTTCGGGCTGGGCACCTCGTACTTGCCGCCGTAGGTTTTTATATACTTTTCCTTTAAGCTCGGGAAAAGCTTGTCGAGCTGCGCGTAAAAATATTCCCTATTTCCCTCGCGGAGCGTCAAGCCCATTCCGAAATTGATAATGCCGTACACCCCCGCATCCGCGCAATAGTCGATAATGCCGTTTATATTTTGCTCGGTGTCGTTTATAAACGGCAGTATGGGACAAAGCCACACAACAGTCGGCACGCCGTGACTTTGAAAAATCTTTAACATTGCTACGCGCTCGCTCGTCGTACTTACGTTGGGCTCTATCTTTTTGCAAAGCTCGTCGTCCGCAGTGGTGAGCGTGGTTTGCACTACAAACTTGGTCTTTTCGTTTATCTTGCAAATCAAATCGAGGTCGCGCAAAATCCTATCGGACTTGGTTTGCACGGTCATGCCGAAGCCGTATTTATAAACAAGCTCCATTGCCCCGCGCGAAAATTTAAGTTTGCTTTCAAGCGGTATGTACGGATCGGTCATTGCGCCCGTGCCTATCATGCACTTTTTGCGCTTGCGGCGCAGCGCGTCCTCCAACAGCTCAAGCGCATTGCTCTTGACCTCTATATCCTCGAATTCGTGAGTAAAGCCGTAACACCGACTTCTCGAATCGCAATATATACAGCCGTGCGAACAGCCGCGGTAAACGTTCATACCGTTGCTTGCCGACAATATTCCTTTGGCTTTTGTAAAATGCACTTATTATCTAATCGCTCCGCTTAGTCTAATATATTATACCATATATTAACGACTTCGCACAAGCCTTAATTCAAAATCCACAGCGCCAAGTTGAGCGTTGTCGCAATACTCAGCCAAATGGGATAAATAATTAATATATATCCGTAAAGCTTTTTGTATTTGAAAATATCGGCAACCAACAAAAATCCGGCAACAAGGTTTAGCAGTATTACGATATCGCCTAACAATAATTGTTTTAACGTGAAAAACACCAAACACCACAGCACGTTTAACGCGCCGTTGATTATCATTAAAATTACGGTGGACTTGGGTATATCCCCGTTTTTCAGCCAAATAAAGTTGATAACGGCAAAGGCTATATAAATAGCCGTCCACACGATTGGTATAACGATATTCGGTATCCATTGCGACGGTTTGATCAGCCCGTTAAACCAATCCATGCCGAGCTGCACAAAAACGCTGCCCAACACTGCGACAGCTATTATTGCGGCAAACGAAATAATTATTTTTTTAGTTTGATTGTTTTCCATATAATTAAATATATTGAAATCCGCAAAATTTTATGCGCCCGCATACGCGCACGCCAATGCACTTTGCCAAAGTAATACACTTGAAAAACCGCTTTGTTCATGATATAATGACACCAATAAATCTAAATTTTAAGGAATAATAAAAATGGATATTTGGGAAAAAATGTACACAGCCGCTCGTAAAGTTCAAGGCGCGCGCACAATATCCTCCACTATCGAGGTGGGCAGCGTTGCGGCGGCGATACTGACTAAAAACGGGAATATCTATACCGGCATTTGCATCGACACGGCGTGCAGCCTCGGCATGTGCGCCGAGCGTAACGCGATTGCGAATATGCTTACCAACGGCGAGAGCGAAATCGACAAGGTTGTGGCTATTGTCGAGGACGGCTCGGTCGGCGCGCCCTGCGGCGCTTGCCGCGAGTTTATGATGCAGCTTTCCAAGGACAGCGGCAACATAGAAATACTGATGGACTACGCAACGCGCAAAACAGTCCGCTTGAAAGAACTCTTACCCGATTGGTGGTGCTAAGGAAAACCCAATGAGCAAAAAACTTTCGGAAATGACGCTGGAAGAGCTTTGGCAGCTGTTCCACATATTCTTAACCGAACACAACCCGCATTGGGCGGATTGGTACGCCGAAGAGGTGTCAGAGCTTAAAAGCATTTTGCCGCCCGATACCGTTTACCATCATATCGGCAGCACCGCCGTAAACGGCATTATGGCAAAGCCGATAATCGATATTCTTATCGTTGTAAATTCAACCGAAAAAATGAAACAAGCGGCAAGCTTTTTGCAAAGCCGCGGCTATATAGTTATGTCAACTGCCGAAAACAGAATATCGCTCAACAAGGGTTACACAGAAAACGGGTATGCGGAGCGGGTTTTCCACTTACATATACGACTTGAAAACGATACCGACGAAATTTATTTTAGGAACTACCTGATCGCTCACCCCGATATTGCCAAAGACTACGAGCAGTTAAAGCTTAGGCTTTGGAAGCAATACGAGCATGACCGCGACGGCTATACCCAAGCGAAAACAGAGTTTGTCAAAAAGTATACTGCGCTTGCAAGGGAACTGATGATTAAGTGACGCGAGCAAGATTGCGTAGGCGGTTTGTGCGAGACGAACACAATAGGTTGCGCTCGTAGCAGCGCTACGTGCGCGTTCTATTGTGGCACGTATTCGTGCAAACCGACAGCAAGGTTGCCGCACGAACTTATTCAGCAGTTCCCAGCAAAAATAGTCGAGATTTTTATTTTATCTGCGTGGTATACTTAAATTATGCTGTGAGGACACGATGATTAAGTGACGCGAGCAAGATTGTGTTAGCAATTTTCGTGATGCGAATGCAATATGTTATGCTCGTAGCGGCGCTACGTGCATGTTATATTGCAGCACGCAGCGCGGAAATTGATAGCAAGATTGCCGCACGAACTTATTCAGCGTGTCCAGTGAGGTAGAAAGTGCAAGAACAAATCGAAGCGGTGCAACGCATGCAGGACTATATCGCCGAGCATTTGTCGGAAGAAATAACGCTCGCCGATTTAGCCAAGGCGGCAATGTTTTCGCCGTGGTACGCTCGTCGGATATTCCTCGAACACACGGGCCTTACGCCGTCCGATTATATTAGGCGGCTGCGGCTGCGGCATTCGGCATTGCGGTTGCGCGACGAAAAGGTAAACGTTTCGGACGTGGCGCTCGATTTGGGGTTTGGCAGTGTGGACGGTTACACCCGCGCTTTTGCGCGCGAGTTCGGGTGTAATCCCAAGCAGTACGCCTTGAACCCCACCCCTCTTGCCCTGTTCAATCCTTACGGCGTAAAATACAAGTATATCGCAAGGAGCAACAAACCGATGCAAAACACAAAAAATATTTTTATAAAGGTCGTTTTCAAACCCGAACGCAAGGTTATCCTTAAACGCGGCAAGACTGCCACCGAATACTGGACGTACTGCAACGAGGTCGGTTGCGACGTTTGGGGCACCCTTTCCAGCATTAAATCGCTAAGCGGCGAGCCGGTATGTATGTGGCTGCCCGATAAGTATATTAAGGCGGGCACAAGCCAATACGTTCAGGGCGTGGAGGTATCCGCCGAATATAAGGGCGCTATCCCCGACGGGTTTGACGTCATCACCCTTCCCTCCGCCACCTATCTTATGTTCCAAGGCGAGCCGTTCGCCGAGGAGGATTTCGGCACGGCTATCCAAGAGGTGCAGGAAGCCATCAAAAAGTACGACCCGTCGACAATCGGCTACAAATGGGACAACCAAAATCCGCGTATTCAGCTCGAGCCTGTCGGCACGCGCGGCTATATCGAGCTTTTGGCAGTCAAATAATTAATTAAAAATCGCAATTTCCTCTATAAAAAGCCGTTGCAATTACGCAGCGGCTTTTTTGTATTTGCTTGCGATTTAATGCTTACTATGATATAGTATAAAAAACATTTAAGGACATAGCCGTAATGTCAAAAAACTTCAAACATACCGACGTACTTACCGACCCCAAAAAATTAGTTGCAGCCGAACTTAAAAATGCGGGGTTTGATATGAATACCATTCAAGTCCCCTCGCGCGTGTATTTGTTGGCGGACAGTCTTTACGACGATATGCTCGCCAAAAACTGCGGCACTTACAAATATCCGTTGGGCGGGGATTTATTTGTTTTCAACAACAATGCTTCGGTCGGATTTATAAAGGGGAACATGTGTTCTCCCGCCATCGCCACGCAAGCCGATGACTTGATTGCCGGCGGCGTGAAAGAACTTATACACATCGGCTTTGCGGGCGGGCTGCAACCGGACATGCATGTCGGGGATATCGTACTGACGGACGGCGCATACAACGACACCGCTGTCGCGCGTTTGTACGGCTTTGATTACGACTTTATACAATCGACCCAATCACTTACCGACGAGCTACAAAACCTGCTTAAAAACAACAGCATGAATTTCAAACGCGGCAAGCATTGGACTACCGACGCGGGCTATATGGAAACTTACGGTCAAGTATTAGACTACCGAAATAAAGGCGCACTGTGCGTCGAAATGGAAGGCGTGGGTCTATTTACCGTCGCCAATTACAGGCACTGCCGCGCTTCCGCGATTTATATTATTACCGACGTTCTCGCAAACAATGATTGGAATTTAGGCTGGGGCGAAAACACGCTCGACGGAACTGTAAACAAAATTATCGACACAATCATATTGTCGGCAAATAGTAAATAATTATTGTGATTGTAAATAAATTATATATTGTTGTCACAACGCCCGTTATGGGCGTTTTTTATTATCACCTTTTAACGCTGCGGATTTTTTCTATAATTGCGACAGCCGCTATAATCGCAACGATATAGCCGAGCAAATACAGTATGTGCGGATATATGCAGCCCGCACCCATAGTTTGAAGCTCGCTCGCAATAAGCACCGAATGTCCGAACGGGAGCAAATTTACAAACGTTCCGAACCCGCCGCCGAACAATGAAATCGGCATGAATACTCCGCCGAAAATTCCGGTGAGCGAAATGAATATAGATGTAATCGGTCCCGTTTGCTTTTCGTTGCCGCTGAGCGCGCCGATTAATATTCCTATACTCACGTAAAGCGCAGCTGACGGCAAAAGGTACACAATGCTAAGCACAAAGTTGGCGTCAAACGGAAAGCCAAAACAAAGCGCAATCAAAAAGAACAACACCGTTTGAACAAGCACCACAGGCAATGCCGACAGGAAAAAGCTGACATAATAGGTCGCCTTACTTATGGGCGCAATGTTGATGCGCTTTATAAATGAGGAGTTTTTGTCCGACGATATTTGCAGCGCCACGAATAAGCTTGTAAACGTAAACCCGAATACGCAAATACCGCTCGCGTAATTTTTTATTTGAAAGTTATCGGGAACAAAATCCAAACTTGTAAAAATCAACTGCATAAGCAACAGCATTACAAGCGGAAAGCCCAAGCAAAAAACCAAGCTGAGCGGATCGCGTAGCATTTCCTTTATATTTCTTTGCGCAAGAACTAAACACTTTTTCATTGCTCTTCCTCCGCAAGGTTGAGAAACGCGTTTTCCAGCGTGTCCGTTTCGGTAATATTCAAAATCTCATCGCGCGTGCCGATAGCTTTCATTCGCCCGCGGCTGATTATGCCTATGCGGTCCGCCAAAAACTCGACCTCCTCCAAATAGTGCGTGGTGAGTATTATGGTGCGATCGGTTTTAAGCTCGCTTATTATATCCCACAATACTTTGCGCGACTTGACGTCCAGCCCGAGCGTAGGCTCGTCGAGGAACAACACTTGCGGCTCGGTTATCATAGCGAGCGCAATGCTCACCCGCCTAAGCTGCCCGCCGCTAAGCTTTTTGCACCTAACGTTTTCCTTTTCCCGCAGCCCGAATTTTTCGATAATACCGTCTATCTTTTCGCGCTTGTTCTCTATGCCGTACAGCGACGCCATAAAGTCGAGGTTTTCGCGCACGGTCAGGTTCTTCCCGACCGCGCTCTCTTGAGGCGAAATGTTCACTATCTTGCGCACGCCGTCACGGTCCTTTATTATATCCAGTCCGTTTATCGACACCGTGCCCGCCGTCGGCAAAAGCGAGGTGGACATAATATTGATAAGCGTGGTCTTGCCCGCGCCGTTAAGCCCGAGCAGCGCAAAGCACTCGTTGTCCTTAACCTCAAACGACACGTTGTCCAGCGCGACAAGCTTTCCGTAACTTTTGCTTACAAGCCCGATTTTAATCATTACCGCCGTCCTTTGCCATGAATATAGCCTCGGCAAATTTAAGGTAATCGTCGTACTTGGCTATGGCAATGCCGCGCTCGACGTCGCCCAAAAGTATAAGCGTGTCGCCTTCCTTCAAACCGAAAACCTCCCGCGCCTGCTTGGGAATGACTATTTGCCCCTTGCTCGTAATCTTGGTCGTCCATACGTACTTGCCCTGTTCGCCCATTATCGGTAACTCCTTTTTGTGTTTTGTCTTACTTTTCTTACTTGTCTTACTGAATTGTAACACACCGCAACTGAGATGTCAAGAAATACGGACAAAAAAATAAGAGCCGTCAAAACGGCTCTCTCCTGCACTGGTAAGGTGATAGATTCTATCTCTTACAAATTATCGAGTAAATCGATAAGCGTGCTACCTTGATAATATTATATACAGCTCATCATTGTTTGTCAAGCGAGCGTCTATATTTTCAGCGTCTTTAAAAATTCAACCAGCTCGCCCCGTCGCGCTACGGCATGTACATCACAAATTATTGCTCCGACGTTTCGACAAAAAATTTTTCCAAGCACAAATTAAACTCGTTCGGCTTATCCATATTGACACAATGCCCTGCGCCTTGCAGTATAACCTTATCGCAATTTTCGCTTGCCGTCCATTCGTTTACAATGTCGATTTCCATAGGAATATCGTGTTCCCCGCAGCCGACTAACAACCTATATTGCCGTTGCTTTTTCGGATATTTATTAACAAGCTTTTGCAGCTTGGCCAAATACATAAATGATTTTTTCTTAAACTCGATATTTAAGTTATAAAATTCTTCCTGCGCTTCAATGGTATATGCGGAAATCTTTTTGTTGGCTTTTGCAAACCATTTTATGGAAAAAAGCGCTTTAAGCATCATTTTCATTTGCCCTTTGGCGTTGCTCTTTTGCTTTTTGACATCAAAATTATTAACGTCATACCCGCCGAAACACGCAAGCGATAAAACTTTATTTTCGTACTTATTGGCAAAATCTTGAATAAAGACCGAGCCTAACGATACCCCGACAAAATGTGCGGCGGTAATATTGTGCTGTTGAAATATTCGATTTATCCAATAAGACATTTGTTCGACAGTATCGCCTTTACGCGCATGCACCGATTTTCCGTGCCCTATTATATCGACGGCGAGCAAATTGTATTTACCCGAAAAATAGTCGAATTGCTTTTTAAACATTCTATGGTCGACAAAAGCGGCGTGCATAAATACAATCCAATCGCCGTTTGCCGTATCGTCTATATAATAAGTAATAGGACTGTTTTCAAGACGTAAAGTTTGCATTTCAGTTTGCCCTTATATCGTCTAATAATTTATTATACCAATCTATGTTGAATCGGATTAAGTCGCGGCCGTACTTTGCTGTTTGCAGCTGATAAAACAAGATATCGTTTTCTTGTGAGCGGGAAAACAACTCTTCCCCGTCTTTGCATATCCTTTCTAAATTTGACAGCGTGTTTTTTAAATTATCAATATAGTTTTCTAAAAGCTTTACCCGAGCTTCCTTTTCGGAAAAACCCATAAAGTATACCTTTGCGAGCTCAGGATTCTTTGCCCCGTTATTTTCAATCGCGCTGTTTACCCATAGATTAAACTGTACTTTTCCCGCGTTCGTTATGCTATACAATTTTTTTTGCTTGCCGCCCTCGACAATCTCATCAACCTCGATATAGCCGCTTTTCAACAGCTTTTTAATAGCGGCTTGTATACTACCCGTACTGCAACTGTACATTAAACTCAGGCCATCGTTTATGCGCTTTCGTAATTGATATATCGTCCTCGACTGCAATAACAGCAATCCCAAAATTATGTATTCCATATTTTTCTCCTATATTACTAATAGTAACATGCTTAATACGCATTGTCAAGCAAAAATAAAAACTCCAGAGCTGAATTTGCCCAAGAGTTTTTTCTGAATTTATATTCAATCAACCGTTGATTACATCTCAATCGAGTTAAGAAAATCAACCAGCTCGCCCGCGTTGCCGTGCGGGAATGCGGAAATATCCGTTTCGGATTTATTAATGAGGCAATCGGTAATCAAGAATACTTGCATTCCGATTTGGGCGGCGGTCATGTCGTCCGAGGTGTCGTTGCCTATCATTAGGCACTCCTCGGGGCGTACGCCCAACTTATTTGCAATATCTATGTAATATTCGGGACGGGGCTTGCAATATCGGCTGTTTTCGTACGAGGTGATGAACGCAAAATCCTCGGGATTTACGCCCGCCCACTGCACGCGCTTTACTTGCGCCTCGATTGGAAATATCGGATTGGTCGCAAGCACTATCGGCACGCCGTGCGCCTTTGCCGCCTTGACCGCCATGTTCGCCTTTTCGGTAAATCCGCAAAGCGCCTTTATTTGGTCAAAGTCGCTCGCGTAAAAGTCGTCAAACCCCGACTTTACATCATCCTTGCTTGCGCCGAACGCATCCTCGAACACCCGCCAAAAAACGTTCTCGTTGGTGTCCTCGCCCTTGTTTTTGAGCATGGCGACAGTGCCCTTCCACACGCAGTCCACAACGCGTTTGGGGTCGTTACCGCTACGGGCGTTATACTTTGCCAGCAGTTCAAAGTATTTGGCTGTAAACTCATCTTGGTCGGACGGCAGCAGCGTTCCGTCCAAATCGAACAAAATTGCTTTAAGCATAATTTAATCCTCTATGCAAAAATTATAGCATACTGCCCCGCCGCCCGCAAGCGAAAATCCGTTTATTAGTAAAATGAATACAAAAAGCCCGAACACATATATGCGTTCGGACTTTTATGGTTGAGCTGATAAATTCTAAATTTTTTATTAGCCTTCGTAACGGTCGAGGTTGGCGCGGATTGCTTGGATAAGGCGCTTTTCCGCCGCGATTTTCGTGTCACGCGCAACCTTAGTGCAAACGGACGTGCTATACAGCTTAGAAAGATCGTCCACAAGGTTTTTAAGGTGAACGGTGTCGAGAATTTTGACCGAGCCGCAGACCTCTTCCGCCGACGGCTCCGTTGTTACGGGTGCAGTGGTATTGGGTGTGTTTTTTTCCATAAAAAATATCTCCTTTATTATAGATTTCCATAAAATTCTTGCGCTACATATATATGACCGAAACGCCGTAAGGTTGCATAATAATCCACAAAAATTTATAGAAAAGGAAATATTCTACGCCTTAATGTACAACGCACAATTCCCTATACTGTCAGTAATGCGCTTGCCATTTCGATTATCCTGCGCCCGCTTATACCGATTGTGTTTTTATTCAAGTTGTTCTCACTCATACTTACAATTTGCCTTAGCCAATATGTGTGATACGACAGCGTACGCCTATACACGGATATGCGGTTATTATATGTAGATACCTTGCGCCAATTGGTATGCGTGACGTCCACTTTGTCATACCAGCTGTACGAAACAAACCAAACCGCGCCCATGGTGTTCAAGTACACACCTCCGTCCAATAATTCATAAGACATAATTTACTCCTGCTATATAAAATTATATTGTACATAGAAATTATATCATAGACAATGCGCTCCAAATAATAAAAAACTTTTTCAGTCAAAATCCGCGCCCTTGTAAAACCTCTTTGCTCGCCTTTTGAAAAATTTTTTTCGCCTTTTACGCCCTTTCGGGTATTGACAAACCGTATTCTGCTTGCTACAATGCTACTACAACACGCGAAACCGCGGAGAAAACAAATGAAAAATAAACTGATAACTATATTTTTGTGTTTGGCGCTCGCCCTTACTTTGACAGGCTGCAGTGCGCAACCCACGGAAACAGTGCCGAATTCGCCCCAAACGGGAACTACGGTGACCACCACCACGCCAACCGAGAGCACGACAAAACCTCCGGCTGAAACGCCGCCCCAAACGGAAACGCCCAAGCCGACGGAAACGGAAACGCCGCCGCAAACCTCGACAACACCGGAAGAGATTACGAGCACGGACACCCTTCTTCGCTGCACGGCAAGCAGCCTAAACGTGCGGAAAGGCGCGGGAACCTCGTACGCAGTGGTCGGCACGCTCGACAAAGGCGATATGGTAATGCCCATAAGCAAATCGGACGGCTGGTACGAGATTTGGTACTTGGGCGGGAGCGCTTACATATCGGCTTCGTACGTTGAGGAAGCCACGTTTGAAAAAGCCAACGACAAAATCGAGCAAGTGATTGCCGAAGGCAAAAAACTCCTCGGCATTCCGTACGTATACGGAGCACAACGGTATCATTTCGGCAACGGCTCGCTAAACTCCGCATACGACGGCAAAAGCTACGACTGCTCGTCGCTTATGCAGTACATATTCAAAATCGGCGCGAACGTCAATCTTGCCATGACCTCGCGCGAGCAAAGCCTTCAAGGCAAAGAAATAACGCGGGCAAATATCCGCCGCGGCGACTTGCTGTTCTTCACCAACGCCTCTCGGTTTAACAATACCGGTCTGGAACGCATAGGGCATGTGGCTCTATACCTCGGCGACAACATTATATTACATACCGCTTCCGACCACGCCGTTATAGAACCTATAAGCGACGTGCGCAACAGCTACTTTATAACCGCCCGCCGATTGATTGACTGATATTAACTACACCGTATTTTTACTACATACTAAATAAAAGGCACGCATAAGCGTGCCTTTTATTTATAGACTGACATCGACATGTAGCGAACCCTATTTATTGTTTGATTTTATTAGCGAGCTGCTCTTCTAAATATGGTCTTATTGAATTTACAATTATAGCACGAATTTTACTTCTTTGTTTGTAGGAGATAGTATCTTTATCGCGTTTATTAAACATTTTTAAAAAGAATTCATAATCGGCAACTCCATCATAATTATTGTAATCATTATCAAATACACCTTCATTGTATAAATAAGTGATTAATTTTCGAGAAAAATATTTTGCATTTAATTCAATAAATTCATGATTCCGTATTGCATGCAACAAGTAAAACAATCCTTCTATAACGCTAATTTCATCATTTAAATCAATTCGTCCAAATTTTTTTATACATGTACTGCCGATTGGATGTAAAGCATTACCATTCTGTCTATTTCTAATAGTATACAAATATTTTATGTGTTCTTTTCCACAAATACAAGAACTTTCACAGAGATTATCTTCAATGCAATCATAAATCTCCCACTCCTGGACAGCGTTAAACCAATCATTGGCTACCGAAGCATGGATAACAACTTGTGCTAATGTATATGACATTTTCTCGACTCCCGTTATTAAAACTTTTTTTGAATATAATAATTATTTATTGTTTTGAATATTATATTGCGTATTTATGACCGAAAGCAATTCGTGTTCAATTCTTTTGTGTTCATTTGTTTCGCACACATATATGTCAATTGTACGGTTATTATTAAAATAAGATAAAGCGACTCTATTCATTTTAACATTTGTGCTTTGTCCACCTTTATAGCAATTTCTGGGCGATATGTTTCCGTATCCATTATTAAATCTACTATATAAATTTTCCCCTTCGCCGATATAAATGATTTCATCCTCATCATCTACCCATAAATAAACGCCTTTCGTTTTTGGTAAATTAGGTTTAAATTTACAAAATAAAGTTGTTTCATCTATATCGTTGATATATGGATAGTGATTTTTATTGTTATAATTTTTTTGTGGTAAGTAATAAAAGCTACCATCTTGATTTGGGATTAATGTTATCGCGCTGTGCTTTACAAAAACTATTTTCAGATTATGTGTGATTTTCTCAAAATCATCAGAAGTAACTTTCATTAGCCTCTCCTGTATATCAACTTAAAACCCAGTCAAACCGTGTTGGTTCGACTGGGCACTGCTTGGTGGAGATAGTGGGACTCGAACCCATGACCTATGCGTTGCGAACGCATCGCTCTACCAACTGAGCTATATCCCCATAGGTAATTTATAGTTTAGCACAACAAATTTCATTTGTAAAGTAAAATCGCGGGATTTTTTAGGTTTTACTTTTTGTGCAATTTTAACGCTACTCCCCCAAACAAAGTATGCGAAGCGCGTCAATATCCAACTCCTTGCAAAGATTGGCAAAGGTATCAAGCGCGGGCATTTTTTGCCCATGAAAATAACAGTGAACAGTATGCGAAGATAAATTTAATCTTCTTGCAATTTCGGATTGCGAAAGTCCGCTTGTTTTCAATTCTTCTTGCAGGTTGCTTCTAATTTGTTCTAACGTAATCATAATTCAACTCCAATAACTAAATTCTATACCTAATGGGTCAAAAATGCTTGACTTTGACCCATTAGGTCGAGTATAATTATTATACCCATTGGGTCAAAAGGAGTTACAAATGAACCAAGACCATAAGAAATGTTGCTATTGCGGCAGTTTCAGCGCGTATTACACGAGGGGTTATTGCTGCCTGCTCAAAGAAAATAACGGCTATTGCAGCCGTCATAAAAAAATTACGGAAAAGAACGAGTGCTGTGACCAATGGAGTCACCGCCGCACTTCAAGAAAGCGGCGCATAAGAACCGTCGTAAACGCTATTCCGGAAATCTACAACAAAATAGCAGTAATCGAGCAAATGTTGAAAGAAGATGCGGAGTTGCAAAAGCTTATTGATAATTGATTAATGTATCTTTTTGCTCTTTCCGTCAGCTATTTCGTACGCGTCGCCGTAAAAACGTTTAGCGCCGTCCTTATCTATTAATATATACGAGTCGTTGGGCAAACCTATCATTTTCTTGCCCATAGACATCGGCAAAATATAGTCCTTGGCTATATCGAAGTCCTCGCAAGGAAATTGGTAGCTGTCCGTCTGTCCGTCGTAGTGCGGAATAAGCAATTCGTCTACAAAGCCCATGCCGGTCACCCATCGCGGGTCGGCAAGGTCTGCAATCTCCTCGGGAAAATTCGGGACAGCCCTGCAAAGCCCCATCGACCCCGCAGATATGCCTATGACTATTCCGTCGAATTGCTTTAAAATATCTTTCAGCCCGATACGCTCGAAAAACTTGCACTGTCCCACGCACTTGCCGCCACTTAATATCACTATATCCGCGCCGCTGACAATTTCGGTTGCCTTATCCTCGTTGCGACTGTCGAGCATAATATTTTGCTTAAAGCCCAAACCCGTCAAACGAAAGCTTTCGGCGACTATACTTATTTTTTCGTCGTTATCCTCTATATCGTCGGGATTGTTTGCGACAACGACAAGTCTGTCCGTGCGCTTCAAATATTTGCGGATATTGGTGAGTATATTATTCGCGTCGACCAGCGCAACGGGCACTCGCCTGCCGTTGTCGTCGTAGTAGTGGGTACGCAATAAGCTTGTCAAAAAAGTAATCATGTTGTTTTCTCCTACCTAAATATTCTATCATATTCGGCGCAAAATTTCAAGCCGAAAATATACCGCCGTCCGTTGCCTATCTTTTCTTTTTATGATACAATGTAGCCATGAAAGAAATCACAAAAGAACAGTTGCGAAACTTTTACATAAACTACCACTTCGGCGAACTTTTTGATTTAAGCGAGCAAGCCGCCGTCAAGGGAATTTTCGACCGCATACAAACAGTTCAATTCGACCCGCTGAACGTTTGCGGGCGCAACGCCGAGCTTGTTCTTTTCTCACGCAATTCTAACATTACGCGCGAAACGCTGTATAACGCACTTTACCGCAGCCGCACGCTTGTTGACGGTTGGGACAAGATGATGAGCATATTCCCGTCTGAGTTCTTTCCGCATTATAAACATGTGCGCGAACAGTCGGTCAAGCAATACGAATGCTGGATGGCGTGGCGCAAGCAGCAAGACTGCCATGCGCACATGGACGAAATATATACCTACATACAAAACAACGGGCCTGTACTCGTCACCGACATCCCATCCTCGAAAATCAACAACTGCAACTGGGGTCCGTCCAAGGTGGCAGGCGTATGCTGCGAATACTTATGGAACGCGGGCAAGATTTGCGTAGCCGACAAAAAGGGCGTAGTCAAATACTACGACACGACGGACAAGCTGTTTGGCGAGCTTTCCGCACAAACGGTATTTGCCGACGAGCATGAGTTTTTGCTGTGGTACGTAAAGCGCCGCATAGCCGCAGTCGGCGCGGTGTGGGACAAAAACGGCGGGGCTTGGCTTGGTTTATTCATAGAAAAGGGTGAAGGGCGCACGCCGATAATAAACGAACTTGTCGAGCGCGGCGAAATAGTCCCCGTGCGCGTCGATGGCGAAAAAGCGCCGTTTTATGTTTGCCGCGAGGCGCTGCCTTTGTTGGACGCACCGCCGCCCGCCGCCGACCGTGCAATACTAATCGCGCCGCTCGACAATATGATTTGGGACAGGAAGCTTGTCAAGAATATTTTCGGCTTCGATTACTCGTGGGAGGTATACGTTCCCGCCGCCAAGCGCAAATTCGGGTATTACGTTTTGCCTATCGTAATAGGCAACCGATTTGTGGGGCGGTTAGAACCCGCACAGTACAAGCCCAGCGAAAAGTTCACGATTAAAAACGTTTGGTGGGAAGACGGTTACTCGCCCACCGACGGAGATATAGACTTGATAGCCGCCGAGCTTGTTCGGCTTGCCGCCTTCCTCGGCGTAAAAGCTGACCCGAAAATCAAGAAAATACTTTCGCGCAAAACACATAAATAAATAACAACTGTTGGAGCAATAAAAATGGAACTGTTTGATTTATACGACGTAAACCGTAAGCCGATTGGCACTAAAATGATGCGCGGCGGAGTTCAGCCGAAGGGTACGTACCGCTTGGTCGTGCATGTTTGCATATTTTCGAGCGACGGCAAAATGCTATGCCAGCGCCGTGTGAAAAGCAAAAAGACTTATCCCAACATGTGGGATTTATCGTGCGGAGGGTGCGTGGACAGCGGCGAAACCTCGATAGAGGGCGCAATCCGCGAAACGCGCGAGGAGCTGGGACTTACCCTACCCGCCGATATAACGCCGTCGCTTACAGTTTACTTCAATTACGGCTTTGACGACGTTTTTTGCGCAACTATGGACGTGGACGAAAAAGATATTATCTTGCAGGAGTCCGAGGTTGCGGAGGTAAAGTGGCTGACCGCCGAGCAAATAAAAACATTGATTGACGAAAAAACATTTATCCCCTACGATAAGTCGTACATAGACTATTTGTTTTACTGCCAAAACCACCGCGGACTTACCGACAAGGAAACGCCGCTTAAAGGCGACAGGAAGTAATTCGGAATTCAGAATTAAGAATGCAGAATGTGGCGGCTTTGCCGCATTAAGGTTGAGATCCCTCACTACGTTCGGGATGACAAAAAATATTAATTCTTTTTTGTCACTCCGAGTGAAACGAGGAGTCTCAACCTTATTTATAATTCCTAATTTTCTGTAACCAAACCGCGTAAGCATTTCATACAATATATTAAATATATCTATTTATTTTACTACATATTTGCCTACATTCGTTTGGCGGATATGTAGTTTTTTAATTTACAAAGGAGGTAACTATGCCTTTTGTTCAACGGTATTCTGACGTGAAAAAAGGCGGCGTCGTTTTTACCGGCAACACGCTGGGACTGAGCAAAGCGCCCAATCAAAACGCGCCCGGGACGCTCGGCTCGATCGGCGCGTTCACCAGCCTGAACACGACGTTGCAGGTGGGAACGTTCCCTGCGGGCACGACGCTCGACTACACGCAAAACGGATCGCGCGCAGTGCTAAACCTGCCCGCGGGCTCGACGGTGCTGTACGCCGAGCTGGTGTGGGGCGGGCTGTTCCGCTCGTCGGTCAACAACATTTCGGCGGTGACTAACAACAGCATAACATTCACCACACCTAACGGCACGTTCACCGTAGCGCCCGACCCCGCGACCGCGCAAAACTTTAACATTCCCGCCAACGACATAACGGTCGGGTTTTACGTGCGGTCGGCAAACGTGACTTCGCTTGTTGCGGCGGCACTTTCGGGCACGTACGCGGTTCAAGGCGTGCCCGCGCTTATCGAAGCGTTAGACAACCGCACCGCCGACACTAACCATGCGGGGTGGACGCTGGCGGTGGCGTACGAAAATGCTACTCTCCCCTTGCGCAACATGACAGTGTGGAGCGGCGGCAACGTGGTATCGCCCAACACGGGCAGTACTACGATAACCGTTTCCGACTTTCTCACACCCGAGGTGCAGCCGATAACGGGCAAGCTGTTTGTTTCCGCGCAGGAGGGTGACGCGGTGCTGACGGGCGACCGCATGCTCTTTGGGCAAAGCATAGCGACGCTTGCTCCGCTGTCGGGCGCGAACAATCCCGAAAGCAACTTTTTCGCCTCGCAAATAAACAATGAAAACGGCACGCTCGACACGAGCGGCACTTTCGGCACACGCAACGCCAATGCCGCCGCCGGCACAAACACTTCCGCTTGTCGGCAAGGCTGGGACATAACCGCTGTAGACGTTTCGCCGCTGCTCGCCGCCGCCCAAACGGGCGCAGTCATTAGATTCACCAGCGACGGCGATTTGTACGTGCCCAATGCGCTTGCGCTGCAAATAGACAGCAAGGGTGCAAACCCCGTTATAACCAAGTCCGCCGACAAAACGTATGCCGAGGTGGGCGAACAAATAACGTACACCCTCGACATTCAAAACACGGGCGCAGTGAGCGCGCTGAACGTGACTGTGAACGACATGCTACCGCCCGAAACTACGCTTGTGCCAAACTCCGTCACCGTGGATGGCGTGCCGTACGCGGGCGCGCTGCCCGTAGTAATCGCCGAAATCGCGCCTAACCAAACGGTAAGCGTTGCGTTTAAGGTGACGGTGAACGCACTGCCCGCCGTCAATCCCGTGTTCAACATTGCACGCGCCGACTACCAGTTCTTTCCGTTTGCGGGCTATCCCGCCACCAGTTTTTCCAACTCCAACCCCGTTGCCGTATACATTATTTCGCGGCAAATGACCAACGTGAAAAGCGTGAATAAATCTTTCGCCGTTGCGGGCGACATACTGACCTACACTTCAGTTATAAAAAACACGGGAAGCGTGCCCGTCACCGACGTTGTATTTAAGGACAATATCCCCGTCGGCACGACTTTTGTAAACGGCTCGGTGACGATTGACGGCGTGAGCTACCCCGCATACAATCCGCAAGTCGGATTCTTCGCGGCTAACTTGACCCCGCAGGCAAGCGTTACCGTAACATTCCAAGTGCAAGTAAACTAGATATTATACCCCATGGCAAGCCATGGAACGGTGCGTATGCACCGTTGCGCCCTAAGGGGCGCGGTATTACACCCAATTTGTCGTCGTCGCATTTTTGCCCTTGCAAGCAAGCAAAAATGCTCCTCGAATAAACTAAAAGGAGAAAAATATCATGATAATACCCAATCAGTCCAACATTGCGTTCAACTACGTTCTGCCCGACGGTCAAACCATTGCCGCCGAGCTGGACAGCAATATCGTCACTACGGAAATACTGACCTATTCCGTTCCCAAAATCAAAAGCGGCGACAAAACGTTTATGCAAGAGGGCGAAACCTCCGTTCACACCGTCGTTATCACCAACAATTCCACGACCACGCTTCTCAACATGTCGCTTAAAGACAATATGTCTCCCGGCGCGACATACGTTGCGGGCAGCGTTACCGTAAACGGCGTATCGCAACCGACGTACGACCCGATAGCGGGCTTCATCTTGCCCGACCTCGCCGTGGGCGCTTCGGTAACGGTAACGTACACCATTCAGGCCAACAACCCCATGACGGCCTCGCCCGTAACCGACTACGCCACGCTCAATTACTCCGTTAACGACCCGACGCGCAGCATTGTGAACTTTTCGGAAAACACCAACACCGTGTCGGTGCAAATTATTTCCAACCGCATAACCAATGTGAAAAGCGTGGATAAAGCCTTCGCCGTTGCGGGCGACACGCTACACTACACTTCGGTCATTACCAACACCGGCTCGCTGTTAAAGAGCGATCTCGTGTTTACCGACACTATCCCCGTCGGCACTACGTTCACCGTCGGTAGTGTAAAGATTAACGGCGCGGCATTCCCTGCCTACAATCCGCAAAACGGCTTTGCATTGCCCGACCTTGCCGTGGGCGAAGCGGTGACCGTGGAATTCGACGTTACGGTGAACTGACATGGCCGAAATAATCAATATTTCCAACGTGACCGACCTTAGCGGCAATCCGCCTATCATTACGCCGAGCAATCCCGTGACGACGGTAATAAACGACCCGCCGACCACGCCTTGCGATTGCTACTGCTGCTGCGAATGTTGCAGCTATTGTAATTGTTGCCGCAACTGCTGCAGTCGGTGTAACTGTTGTCGTTGCCGTCGTTGCTGTTGTCGATAAATTTTGCTACTACCCCGCAAAAGCGGCGAGCCTGTATGGGTTTGCCGCTTTTGAATATTTATGAGAAGTAATCCCGTTGGGGAATTTAACATTCTACCTTGACTTATTATATAATACTATGTTATACTTGTTTTAATGGATGCGGAAAGACTTGATATAGATAAAACCTTGGCGTATCTTTTGCGCGAGGAAAAACTTAAATTGCTGTCAGGCGACGGCATGTGGCACACGTTCGGCACGGGCGAGCTGCCGCGGCTTAGAATGTCCGACGGGCCTAACGGGCTGCGCATGACGGGCGGCGCGGGAACTACCGCCGCCGTGCCCGCAACCTGCTTCCCCACGCTCGGCATGCTCGCAAACAGCTGGGACGCGGCGCTGTGTTACAGCGTTGGCGCGGCTATCGGCAGGGAAGCGACCGCTATGGGCGTGAACATGCTGCTCGCGCCTGCCGTCAACATCAAGCGCAACCCTTTGGGCGGGCGCAACTTTGAATACCTGTCCGAGGACCCTTTGCTCGCCGGCGAGCTGGGAAAAGCGATTGTGGCGGGCGTACAGTCCACCGGCGTGGGCGCGTGCGTTAAGCATTTTGCCGCCAACAGTCAGGAAGGCGTACGCATGTATTCCGATTCGATTGTAGACGAGCGCGCATTGCGCGAGATATATCTTAAACCGTTTGAAATCACAATGCAAGCCACACCCGCCGCCGTCATGTGCGCGTACAACAAGCTGAACGGCACGTACTGCTCGGAAAGCGAATTCCTTTTGAAAAAGATTTTGCGCGACGAGTGGAAATACGACGGCGTTGTAATTTCCGACTGGGGCGCGGTGCACGACCGCGCAAAAGCGCTGAAAGCGGGGCTCGATCTTGCAATGCCGTGCGCGAACGACGAATATTACAATTCGCTTGTCGCCGCTCTCGACAGCGGCGAAATAACCGAGGAGGACGTGGACGCTTCGCTCGCCCGAATACTGCGGCTTATTGACGACAGGTATTTGGAGCCGTACGGCGATATAGACGGCGACATGCACGAGCGCATTGCGTACAACGCCGCCGCCGCGAGCCTTGTCCTACTGAAAAACGAAAACGAATTTTTGCCGCTTACCAAAAACATGAAGGTTGCTGTAATCGGCGATTACTTTGTGTCCGCACCCATTCAGGGCGGCGGCAGTTCGCACGTGACCGCCATAAAAGACATTACGCCGCTAAGCGCGTTTGTTCAGCGCGCAATCGACGTGAAATATGTTGAAGGCGAGTCCGACGCGGTTGAGCAAACGGAAGGCTGCGACGCAGTTATAGTATACGTTGGTCAACCCGCGCCCACCGAGGGCGTCGACCGCGAAACGCTATGCCTCCCCGCCGAGCAGGATGAGCTTATAACCGAACTGACCGCCGCGGGCCGCAAGGTAGTTGTTGTGCTTTGCTCGGTAGGTCCGGTGCTTATGCCGTGGATAAACCGCGTGCAAGCCGTACTGTACGCAGGGCTTAACGGCGAGTGCGGCGCGCTTGCGGCAGTGGACGCGCTGTACGGCAGGATCAATCCGTGCGGCAAGCTGGCGGAAACTTTCCCCATTGCCATACCGCGAAACGAATTCGGCGAAGACTTCGGCGGAAGCCGTGCAGTGTACCGCGAAAGCATTTTTGTGGGCTACCGATATTACGACAGTGTGGAAAAAAAGGTGTTGTTCCCCTTCGGACACGGGCTGTCTTTTTGCGACGTGCAGTACGACGACGTTCACGTAAAGCGTAGGGACGACGACGGGTTTGACGTAACGGTAACGCTTACCAACCTATCCGCGCGTGACGCGTACGAAACGGTGCAGGTGTACGTGTCCGACTGCACAGGGCGCATAATGTGCGCCAAAAAACAGCTTGCCGGTTACGCCAAGGTGTTTGTGGAAGGTCAAACCACGACGACCGCAACAATACGCTTGAACAAAAGCGCGTTCGAGTTTTTCAATACGCAAGCCAACGCCTTCGATATATGCGACGGCGAATACAAGATTATAGTAGCGGCGTCAGCTACCGACATAAAAAGCGAAACGTCCGTCAAGGTAAACGGCAATTACTTTGGGCATAACGCTATATCGTACATCAAGCCCAACCGCGCAGATATTACCGACGCGGAGTTCGAGTCTATTTACGGCGCGCCGCTCCCCCAAGTAGCCGAACGCCCGCAGCGCGGAAACTTTACGCTCGACTGCTGTGTGGACGATATAAAAGACACATTTATAGGCAAGTGCGTAAAGCATGCGGTTATGCGCCGAGCAAAAGCGGCGGGCGAGGTCGGGGCTATCGATTACAAGGCGTTTATAGCCTTTGCAATGTTCACGCCGCTGTATGCGGTTAGCGCAATGTCGGACGGCGACATGTCGCTTTCCACCGCCAAAGGCATAATAGAAATGGCAAACGGGCACTTTTTTAAAGGTCTTAAACTAATGCTCAAAAAGAAGAAGTGAGCTTTATTGTTCTCCATAAGCTCGCTTTCTTTTTTATAAAAATTTTCATTATTTATAATTCTTAATTCTGAATTCTTAATTCTGAATTATATGAGGTGTACTTTGTCAAAGTTAGAAGTTTTTGAATACATAGAACAAGCTGCAAAGGTGCTTGACGACAATTTGGTGGGATTTTCGCACGCCGCCGACAAGCTGACCGAATACCTGACGTCTACGTTCGGCGACATCGACGCGACAATCGGCGTTACCTCGCGCATAAAGACGCGCGACAGCCTGAAAGAAAAAATCCTGCGCAACAACCTTTACCGCGAAACGTCCGCCGAACGGCTGGTATTCGAAATGCATGACATTATCGGCGTAAAGATTGAATGTCGGTTCTTTAAGGACGAGGCGTTCCTGTTCGACAAGTTGCGGGAGGTCTTTTGCGTGGACTTGGGCGACGGAATGTTTTGCCCCGAAGGCAAAAAATCGATACGGCTCAATCTCGGCTCGCCCCAGCCCGAATACCAAAAGAACGGATACGCCATTTACCGCATTGACGGCAACGTAGTATACGGCAACGAAAAGTATAATTTCGAGCTTCAAATAAAATCGCTGGTCAACAGCTTTTGGTCGGAAATAGAGCATAAGCTCATTTACAAAAACAATCGGCTCAACCAGTTCGACAACATGATGAAGCAAATGCTCAACTACACGCACGAAAGCTTGTCCGGCATAGACCACCAGCTCAACCTCATTTTCAACCGTCTGTCCGGCAACGCCATTGTCAACCAACAAGAGCAACTGAAAAACATGCTCGCGCTCGGGCTTAACGAAGTATTCACCACCATAGTAAAATCGAACACGGGCATATCCGTCGGCATTACCGAATACACCGACGCCATAGTGGAATATCTGACTACCGCATCGTCGTACACCAACGATATGACCGGCGAATCGTTTCTAAAAACAATGGCGGAAAAAATAACCGACGCGGCTTACGGCGACGATCAAGCAACCGAACACGCGCGAAACCTTGTGCTCAGCGACGATAACTACGGCGGACTGTTTGTGTCGCTAATGAAATGGATGCGCGAAATAGATTACAAAACAATAGCCATCGGCGAGGATATAACGCTGTCCGCCAAGCTTGACGGAACTTACGACGAGGTTGCCAAGCTGTTTTTGCGCGATATAAACAACGATTTCTACCTGAACACCTTTTTCCATATTTATTTCGCCTTGGAGCGCGGCACCGACGACGAGGACTTTTCCGACTATATTCGCTACTACACCGACGCGATTATGGCAGGCAAAACGCAACACCAAATATACCGCACGCTCGCCCGCCTATCCGAGCTGCCTGCCAACAAGCTGCCCCTGCTCGACACAATGCAAATGCTGAAAAATATTATATAATGCAGAATTAAGAATTCAGAATGCAGAAAGACGGCATATTCGCCGAATAATCTGAACATGTTAAAAATAGGAATAGCAAAAAGCCCGCTATATTCGTCTACGAAGTATAGTGGGCTATATTTTTCTTTTGCTCATTGGAGCGATAAACTGAATTCTATAATGCGGCTCTCACTTTTTCGATAAAATCTTCTGTAATATACTTTCTGGAAGGTACATGGAGGAAAATCACATGATAATTGTATTTTCTTAACATATACCAATAGGCCTCATTGCATAAAGATTGGGTTGGCGTATTGCTTGTATTAGTAATAATTCCAACTTGATTCAATTTCATAGCAATTAAACCAAAATCCACGCTTGAATATAAACGCATCTCGCCTTTTTGGGCAATACAATCTATTCGTATAGTCCCTTTTAGCTTTTTATCCAGTCCAAACATATAGACCAAATCATATGTATCACGGCTATTCTCAATATCTGTCTTTAATCCCTCATACGAATTTGTTAAAAACAATTTATCACCGACAAGACCATTTACGATTTTATTAGCGGAATTGCCGTTTCCCTTAAAGGCAACATATAAGATTGACATTTATTTACCTCTTAAATACCGAAATGACATCGTAACGCGGGATTTCCTTGAAAAAATAAATTATTATTTATCGTAGCTACAAGACAACACAACAAAAAATAGTGAGAAGTAATCGACTATCATTCTGCATTCTGAATTAACTGCGCGTCCTTTAACGTTACGTGCGTAATCTGCCTTGCGGCGACGGCTGCGCCTAATGATGCAAGGCATACAAAGAACGCGCCCAGTCCCCAACCGTCAAAGCGTATGCACACGAATGAAAGCTGGAATGCTGCCATTACCGCCAGCACCGCCATGTACAATTCCTGTCCGAAATACGCACGGTTTTTAAAACCTTTTCTCGGCGCATGCTCGGCGGCTATGCGTTTGGTTATTTTGTACCTGATTTGGTTCATTACCATGAGCCAAATAGAAGCGACAAACATGACGAATACGAACACCACGTAAAACAGTCCGTACGAGCCTATGTGTTTGCTGACGTATATTGCGCCCGCCTGCTCGGGAAAAATAAGCGCAACCATTTGCAACATGAACGCCGCAATAGTAAGCGACTTTTGCGCAAACGACATTGTCACCAACTTGGGTTCAGGCTTATCCACGTAGTAATACGCGCCCGAATACTTAGGCGTTTTTTTCTTTTCGTCGATCTTTTCGACCTTTTGTCCGTCATGCTCCGCCGCCTCGCTCTCTGCCGAAAGCGGCTGCTCGGCGGACACTTTGTCGTCCACTTTTACGTATTCGGATTTGTTGTGAGGGTTTTTCACTTTGCCAACGATTTCCAAAAGTTATATTCTTTGCGGTTGCCCTTAGACTTGTAGTACGCGGCAAGCGCGGCGCAAGCGGATTTGACCCCGCCTTCGGCAAGCTCTTCCAGCTCGTGCATGGCGGCGTACTCGTCGATATCGAGGTTCATAATCGCTATCTTGACGGCACAGTCCATAAGTCCGCCTTTTGCGCCCGTCTTGTAATAATGGCGCGCGCGCTCCATGTCGCCCAGTGCGTGATATTTATCGCCCAGCACCTCCGACGCGTCGGGATTGCCGAGCTGTGCGGAAAGCACGATATACTTATCCGCTTCCGCAGGATCGGTCGCACGGATATATTTGGCGTAAACGTACATGGCGATCGGATCGTCGGCGTCTACTCGAGCTTTTAATTGTGAAAGTTCTTGTTCGGTCATATTCCCTTTACCGGTTGGCGGAAACGAGGGTTATCGCGTACTCTTCCGTAGCCGAAGCCGACGCCTTTAACTGCGGCAAATACATAGCTACAAGCGCGCCACCCAGCGCAGCCTGCGCTTTGGCGCCATGTTTAACTCCGCCTATCTTGTCATAAATCGGCTTGAACGCGGCAAGGTCGGTGGAAAGCGCCGTACCCTTTTCGAGTACGGACATAAGCGGCGTGCAGTCCTTGGTACGAACAACGCCGCACGCGGCAAGCGCGTCACCGCCCAAAATGAACTCGTCCTTATTCAGCTCACCCGCAAACACAACGTAATAGGTAACGCCGTTTGTGTTGTCCGCAGCTACCACGCAAGGCGTGCCATGCTCGGCGGCGGATTTTATAACGGCGCAAACCTCGCGCTGAACGGCGTTCTTTGCAATGCCGTTAAAGCTAAGCGCGGGTACGGGATAATCCAAAAGCGCAATCTTGGTCGTGCCGTCGGATAACTGCTTTTTTGCCTTGGCGGACGAAAGCGCGGAGGCTGCGCAACACAAGTAATCGGCGCCCTCGCCTATACGTGCTGCAATCGTGCCGCCGTACTGCGCAGCGTATGCGCCCAGTCTGCGCACGATATCGTCGGATAAAATGTCGGGGTTTTGAAGCGCGGCAATGCGGTTGCCTACCGCAACGGGCGTGTACAAAAGCTGTTCGCCGCCCACGTTGAGCGCAGCGCCCACTGCCGGCGAAATATTATCGGCGTTGTAGCACAAATATCCGTTTTCGCCTATCGCGGGAGCCGTTGACACAGCGTTGTAGCCGCTCGCGTACAAGTCGAACAAAAACGCAAAGCCTTTGTCTGCGCCGCGCGCCAGCTTATTTTCCAAATAGTAATTTATAGTACGGGGCATGGGGAACAATACTTCCGCCACGCTGTCCTTGTCTGCCTTGGGCGCCGCCGCGGCAAGCTCGTTCAAAAGCTCCGCAAAAGTCGCGTCGCCGTAGTCAGCGTCCTCGTCGAGCTTGGGCTCGGCAAGTTCGCACAGCGTTGCAAGGCGATTAAGCGTATACGTTTGATCGAGCGGATCGAGCAAAAGATTGTCTATCGCGTAAGCGGTGAGTTTGTTAAGTATGCTGTTGATATCGTTTTTCATAAAAACTCCGTTTATTAAATTAAGAATTATGAATGCAGAATGCAGAATTATAAATAATGTTAAATTTTAAATAATTATTTCTTAAATTTTATCCGCTTTTTAATTCTTAATTCTACATTCTGAATT
>JAIEBI010000035.1 GCA_029070965.1 Clostridiales bacterium | reverse complement strand
CTCTAATAGTTGCTTTGCAATAGGCTCGCTTATTAAAACGTTTTTCAATTGATTAATAATTTTACTAACCGCAATGTAATTATCGAAATTAAATTTAATTTTACCTTTATAAATTCCTTTTTCAACCGCGATTTCAATCAAACTCTTTATGCTCGCTTCAAGATATTGAAACTCCTCAATAACTCTACCAAGCAGTTCTCGCATTTCATCATGTGGAGTGATATAACTTTTATAATTAAAGCTATTCTTTAGATTTTCCACATATTCTTCTGCAAAACTTATAAAATCTTCATCGTTATAATGCCAACAATATTTATCTTCCATTTTTTACTCCTTGTTTAGTTTTTACCATTTTAATATCTTATTTTATTTCCGTTTTCGATATCAATTTGATAAAGCAATTCGTCAATTTTGTTGAATGGAATATTAGGGCACTTGGTTTGCTGATAGTCAAGACAATCATTTATGTATTGCATATATAAATCAATATATTTGCTAAAACTACTCTCCCCATAATATCTCGGAAAATCTTTGCCGTAAATAACTCGATAGGCTCGTTGATCAATAATTGGAAATGCAAGCGGCTTAAACATTTTTAATATAGTACTTGCCATAGCAATTTTTACGCCATTTGTCTTTAAGAGCGATAAAAGAATGTCACATATTTCAATCTTGTATTTATATACTATTTCTACGTTATCACATGGCAAATTTTTTATTTTAGTTATTAAGTTTATATCAAGTTTAACTTGACGATTGATTTTCCAAAGCACAATTGAGTTTATAATATCACCAGCTTCCATCTCATTGTCAAAATCACAATGTTGTATTCTATCTATAATGCTATCAGGAGAAGCATAATCATACTTATTTAAAATTTCATTATAGTCCATAGCAAAAAACTCCATATAAAAATTATAGCAAACTGTATTTATTAAAGCAATGATTTTATTCTATATTCACAAATGGCACTATGGCGGAGGCTTGATATATAATAAATACGCCGCAACGAATAAAACAAAACGACGAGTAAACAAAAACACCACCAACCAACCACATACATCGTCTGTGTTATTACTTGTCAACATTTTATATTTTTCTTATATTTACCTATTAAAGGTTTCGTCCACTAATAGCGTGTATATTCTATTATACACATCTTTGTTGATAATGCACATGGCTTTGTCATCAAGCACATACCCTGCATTGCAATACTCTAAAAACTTACCGCCGAGCACATAATTGGCATAGCTTTGCTTTTCTTTGATTCCATCAATCCGCTGCGCAGTATCCCAATTTGATCCAAATGCAAAACCATACACTATATTCTGACAATATCGAATAAACCGCAATTGCAAATCTTCCGGAACAGTTTTTATCAATTCATCAAATGCCGTTTTTTCGCTTATAAAATCTTTAGGAAATTCATCTAAATATCTTTGAAAAATGCGAACAATATTTAACTTTTTCGATACAATGCCGCACATTACGCGGTAAAAATTCTTATCCATTCTAACGCAAGCAGCATGATAATCTTCGAGCTTCGTGTTCCTGTATGCGTAATGCGCTATGCTCTTAGCAATACTACGCCTACCGTTATCACTATTGTACATTTTTCCTCCAAATGTGTAAATCAAAAGATAATATATACATATTATGCAAAATCAACAAGCCGACCGAATGCGCTGCCGACATAGCTCTTTCTTATAGTGGATTGTAACGAAAGTAGTTGTACGCTAAAACGAATTATGCCAAGCTTATTAACTCAACAAATGACTTAATGCTCGCCTTAATTCACTTATCATTTCGTTATAGCCTAAATCTTTTAGTCTTAAATATTTCTTTGCTGCAAGTAATGCAGGAGGGCCACAATCATCAACAATAATTGGTATTATAGCATTAGGTTTTTGGCAATTATATTTCATATAATATGATTCCCATTCATCATTGCAAAACGCGGATTTCATATATGAATTAGAAATAATCATAACTAACGCGTCAGCTTGTTCTAAGCCTGCTGAAATTTCTTTAGAGATACTTCTTCCCGCAAACAATTCCCACCTATCAAGCCATACATTATAATTGCTCAATTTTAAGTCAGATGCAATCCACAACGATATATCCTTGTCTTTAGAAGAATGTGAAATAAATATTTTCTTTTCGCCAGTTGATTGATAATAAAATGTTTCCTCGTAAACCTTCGTTAGCAATTCCGTAACGAACATAAATTCGCCGTAAAGCTCAGTTATTGCGCGATAATTTTCATCATAATACTCATCTACACTTGCACGCATACGCGCTATTGTATTATGTAGTACTTCCCTTCTCGATACTAAATCATAAGTCGTGATTTGATTAGATAAGTAACGCTTCGGGATCCTATCATAAGCATCTAAAGTACTTACCATATCGCCCCAGTAAACATATCCATAGGCTCCTTCATCATCGTCATATAGTCCGATTCGTCCTTTATGCTTGCCTTTAATAACTTTTATCGGACCCCAATCAAGCTCTTCTACTAATTCTTTGGAGCTACGCGTATTATCCACATTAACAAAAAAACTTTTATTTTCGTTCATATTATCCATATAATAATATTATCAAATCCTATTTATATTTGCAACTATAATAACTAAAAATATCACGCGCTAAAATAATCTATACAAAATTAACGCATTCTTTTTGGTGCATCTACTAATTAAGCCCCCTCCCACGGGTGGCATTTTCCTTTACTCTATTCACCCGCTCCGCCAACGCAAAACGCGCTCGTTAGAGCGCGCATTGCGTTGGCGGAGCATAACCTAAAACGAATTAGTGTTTCATTTTTTCCATTTTGGCATGAAACCATAAACATTAACAGACAAACGTTGTAGTTCTTGAATTAGATGATTTCTAAAACTATGTGTGTCTTTGGGGTCATCTTTTTCTATGCCAATATATGGAACGTCATACTTCTTATATAATAATTCTTTTTCTTTTCTATCGTCTAAATATTTTTGAGTTTTCATTCCCCAATATTCTATGTAAATCCCTTGATTGATATTTGTGCCAGTGATGGGAATAAACCAGTCGCATTTTTTTCTTTCATTGACAAACTCATTTATAGGCTGTTCGTATGCGTGAAGTATATTAGCACTCCATAAAATGTCGTCAATAACCTGCTCCATTGAGCTTTTCACCATATGTCCATCAATAGTAGGATAAATATTAGATTTGCTTTCATCTTTTTCTGTTACCGCAACAGGGACTTCTGGCGAATGCTCATTCGGTCTTTTAGTTTCAATTAACTTTTCTACATCTCTTTCTACCCTATCTACTAAAGATGTATCAGAATTCGTTTGCTGATTTTGTAATGCAATCGCAATTAACTTATTACAATTGCTTTGCACAGAATCAAAATTTTTCATACGAAAAATAACGTCTTTAAGATTAAAATAATACTCCCTAAATTCATTCATTCTACTATTCTTATTTAATCCGTCCATATAATCCATTGTTTCGTAATAACAATCTCGACACTGCAAATGCCCATTTTTACTGGTAGGATTACCGCATACAACACATGTTGTTCGGGTTGCACCGCCCGTGTTTGCATTTTCATTAATTTTTATTTTAGAATTTAAAGCGGCCGATACTATTTTAAACAATTTTGTAGGAATGTATTTTTCATTTAATATTTTGCGTGTTTTACTATCAATGTAAACACAATAATCAAGTAAATTATAATTTATAACATCATTATCATCAACGCCATCTAGATATACTGCTGGGTCTAATACTTCAATCTTTCCATGTGACAAATCAGATGCGTGTTTTTTGCACAATTTATCTTTTCGATAATTTCCCATCCAAGAACTCGTGGTATCACCGCAAATAGGACATTTTTCAGCCATAGTAAAACCTCACTCCATTATTCAAGAAATAGTATACCATAACAAGTACAGAATTTCAACCATATATCATAGGCAAAAACTCAAAATGGCACTATGGCGGGTGTTTGATAGCCACTCTTATTTTTTGCAAACAAAAAACCTAAAACGTTGCTTTCGCGTGAATTCGTTTTAGGTTCTTACTGGCGGAGAGTTTTCCTCTTTATACGAACCCAAATCAAGAGAAAATGACTGTTTTATCTTTCAATAGTATAACCACAAATATCATTCGTGTGGTTTATAGAACTTGCAGCAACTAATTTTGTTGAACTTGTACATTCGCTTAAATTGACTGCCGCGCCGGTTATTCCGCCTATATAATCAACGGTATATTCGGGATTAACGACTTCAAATCCGTATATGTTTCCGTTATTCTTACAGTTTTCTATTTGATATCCCAATCCGGTTATTCCACCGACACAGCACATAACCGTGAGATTCGGCGTAGAGTGTTCGTAGTCTTTATCCCTATAAAGGTTTCCGTAATTAGTGCAATTCTTTATTACCGAAGGATTTGATAACAGTTTAACTTTACTTATATCGGTAAAATAATCATAGAAAATTTGGCCGTATGTTAAACCTATCGTATGAGCGTCTTGATACATTGCTACTCGTCCTACAATGCCGCCTACATAGCTTGTACCGATAATATTGCCGTAATTCTCACAATTTTCGACAACGCTTCCTACCGTTGCTGTTGCTTCGCCATTGCTTGCTAAAACAGGTATATGGTGTGCCAAAATTTCACTCACTATCCCACCAATAGGATATTGGTATTTATACGATATGCTCCCGTAATTTTTACAATTCTTAACGGTGCTGTCAAACATGTATTTTACGATACATGCGCTACCCTCGACCACGTCGCCATAGTTGATTACGTTTTCGAGCGTGCTTTTATATAAGTATAGTATCAACCCTAACGAAGTGGCTTGATCTTTGCGCCCTAATGTAGAGTAGTTGGTTATGTTTTTTATGGTGCTGTTTTCCGCAATACCACAAAGTACCATTCCGGTTGCTGCGGTCTTTGATAGGCTACTAATCATTTCAGATGAGAATATGAGATTTGATATTTCCGCGTCTTTTATATATCCGAATAGAACCCAACCTCTTTCACCGTAAACTTTATAGTTATTACCGTTAAACTTTCCGGTAAATGGTATATCGTGAGATGTTGAGGACGGTGATAATACTTTTGCAGGTGCGACGCAGCCTTTACCCCTAATATCTATATCGTGCTTTAATATGAAATTCTTATCGTAATCAACATAGCTTATATCATCCATATTATCTATTGGAATATATTGCTCGCCGTCGATTGTTATCGTTTCGGCGTCGTCGGGAATTGAAATATGCTCTCGTCCTGCCGCGTCATCATTAGCTTCTTGTTCCTTCGCAAAATCGGGATTGTCAAAACTATTGCGTGATACAGCATTCGAAGTATCGACAAATTCTTTCTCTCCGCATCCGATAAGACTAAGTGTGCATATAACAACACTCATACAAATAGCCATTAAGATGCATATCGCTCTTCTCATAATACCGCCCTCGAAAACTTCATTCTATTTTATCGTGAAGTATATCCATAGTTAAATTATACCTTTAAGATAGTTTTTTGTCAATATATGATGATAAAACCGATAAATAAAAAATGAACAGTACAATTCTTTCATCATGAAAAGTCGTACTGTTCACAAATGGCGGAGCAACGGTTGTCGAATTTGCTCCGCTCCGTTAGTATTATTAGGTATAATAGGCGGTTTTTCCTTGTCGTTTATTTCCACAAGCTCTTTTAGACGCTCTATTTCGCTTCCGGTCGTTGCAAGAGAAAATCCGTTTATCGCTGCGGCTGTCAATGATCTGAATAGTTTCACTGCGAAACAAATTGTTGCGTTATTCTTTTGTCTACATTTACGGTTTCAGTGACAATTTGCTTTCGTGGATTATTGTTGCTATTAATCATTGACAACCGCAAGGACTGTGCTATACCGACACTGCGGAAACGGCAATAAAAAACGGAACAGCACGAACCCGTACTATCCCGTAAATACTTTCCGCTCTATCCCTACAAAGAAAAACCTACAAATACAAAAAGACAGCCCATATAGGACTGCCTTAAATGTCTTGTTATTGTGCGATAAATTGAAATTTATCATTCGAATTTGACTTAAAAATATCTTATTATTTATTCTCAAAACTCGTGAAAACTTTGGCAACAATTTTCCACCCATCAGCTTCTTTATGCAAAAGGTGCAAATCAACAAAGTTTTCCCCGAAATAGTTTTCCATTGTAACCTTAATTACGGCAATATCGTTTTCAACGTCCAAAACGTCAATTCTGCCTGCTGCCGTTGCTTTTCCTGCTTGGTCAACACCGTCGAACAATGCTTGAATGGGGTTGCCGTTTATTGTAGCGTTTTTATGAAAAGACGATTTCATAATTTTGCTGTCGCCACCATTGCAACCGTCAAGATACGCTTGTGCAACTTTAACTATCTCTTCGTAATCTTTCAAATAGGTATTTTTCATTTTTTATCTCCTTAACATTATACTGATTTAATTTCCGAATATCCGTTCCAAGCGAAAACCGCTTTCTTTTTCTCGTCGGAATATACTTGCTCTACGTTACAAATATAAAGATAATGGTCGCCCGTTTCGATATATTCTTGAAAACCGTTGATAGGCAACTATCCGGGGGTTCGAATCCCTCTCTCTGCGCCAAAAAATCCGAAGGATGTTATCCCTCGGATTTTTTAATGTTTTCTACTATATTACGGCGGGAATAGAGAGTAAGCGTTTTTCGCGACTTACAAACGGACAGTTTAGAGTTCAATACTCCGATATAATTTCCGTCCGCATAGATGTGTGCACGCTTGTTCCGCTCCTCCACCGAAACGACGTATTTGTCGCTCAAAACCACGGGGTGCGTTGACTTGTGCGAGCATACCGGCGTGAGCACAATCGACGGAGATTCGGGGTCGATAATCGGCCCGCCCGCAGAAAGCGAATACGCCGTTGAACCGGTTGGCGTTGCAATAATTAAACCGTCTCCGCGCACCTTGATCAAATCGCTATTCTCGATATACACCGACAAATCTACCGTTTCGCCGAAATTCGGTTTCGCGATCACGACGTCATTCAATAAATAATGCACTTGGGCATCGTATTTCAGTTCCAGCAACGTCCTCTGCGAACAGATACACTGCGATAGAATATCGTTAAACTGTGCTATCTCGTCGCGATGGATCGCGCAAAGATAGCCAAGTCGGCCGCTGTTGATCCCGATAAGCGGTTTTCCGCATTCAATCGCTAACTGTGCGGCGCGCAATACCGAGCCGTCCCCGCCCAACGAAACGATTAAATCGCTTTCAGAAGCGGAAAATTCAGCCCGGGCATTGCCGCCTGTCAGCCGCGCACCGTCCTCAACGGATAAAGCACACTCGTGCCCGATTTTTTTAAGCGCCGCAAGGCAGCTTATCGCTTGCGCTGTCTGCTCGTCCGTAAATCCGTTCGGGCATAAGAAAAGCTTCATATATCACCTGTGGATTATTTTTTTGACAAATACTCGTCAATTGCTTTCGCCGCAATTTTTCCTGCGCCCATCGCCGAGATAACGGTAGCGGCGCCCGTTACGGCGTCACCGCCGGCATAAACGCCCTCGCGCGAAGTCAAGCCGTCCTCATTGACGATAATCCCGCCCCAACGGTTGACTTCAAGTCCCTTCGTGGTGGACTTAATCAGCGGGTTAGGGCTTGTACCGATAGACATAATGACTACATTGACATCAAGCTCAAACTCGCTGCCCTCGACGGCAACGGGTCTGCGTCTGCCGCTTGCATCGGGCTCGCCGAGCTCCATTTTAATGCACCGAATCCCCTTTACGAAACCGTTCTTAGGATCGCGTGCGTCGTTGGGGTTATTGTAGCCGAGAATCTCTACGGGGTTGCACAAGAGGCGGAAATCAATTCCCTCTTCCTCTGCGTGCTCAACTTCTTCGCGGCGGGCGGGGAGCTCTTCCATCGAACGGCGGTAAACGATATACACCTTTTCCGCACCCAAGCGCAAAGCCGTTCTTGCCGCGTCCATTGCAACGTTTCCGCCGCCCACGACCGCCACTTTGCCACCCTTCATAATGGGCGTCTGCGGCTCGTCGAGATACGCCTTCATCAGGTTGCTGCGCGTTAAAAATTCGTTCGCGGAATACACGCCCTTGTACGCTTCTCCGGGGATATTCATAAAGTTCGGCAAGCCTGCGCCCGAGCCGACGAATACCGCCTCGTAGCCCATTTCAAACAGTTCGTCAATCGTCAGCGTTTTCCCGATGATGACGTTGGGCTCGATATCCACGCCGAGCTCTTTGAGCGTTTCCACCTCTTTCGCAACAATTGCTTTGGGCAGACGGAATTCGGGGATACCGTACACAAGTACGCCGCCCGCGGTATGTAACGCCTCATAGACGGTGACCTTATACCCTTTCTTGGCAAGGTCGCCCGCGCAGGTAAGTCCCGACGGACCCGAGCCTACGATTGCAACGCGGTGTCCGTTCGCCGCGGGAATTTGCGTCTTTTCTTTGGTGTGCTCGTTGTGCCAATCTGCCGCAAAGCGCTCCAACCGACCGATTCCGACCGGCTCGAATTTCACACCGAGCGTACATTTGGATTCGCACTGCGTTTCCTGCGGGCAGACGCGTCCGCAGACGGCGGGAAGGGACGAGCTTTCGTTGATAATCGAATACGCGCCCTCGAAATCGCCGCCCTTCATCTTCGTGATAAAATCGGGAATGTTTACGTTTACGGGGCAGCCCGAAACGCAAGGTCTGTTTTTACAGTTCAAACAGCGCTGTGCCTCTTTTACGGCAATCTCAGCCGTATAGCCAAGCGCTACCTCGTTAAAATTGTGTGCACGCACCTCGGGAGCCTGCGTAGGCATTTCGTGCTTTTTCGGATCAATCGCCATATTTCCCCTCCTTACGCCTTCTTAAATAGATTACATACCGCTTCGTGCGCATGCCGCTCGAAGTCGAAATACGTTCTGCCACGCGACATTGCCTCGTCGAAGTCAATCTCGTATCCGTTGAAATCGGGCCCGTCGACGCAGGCAAACTTGGTGACGCGTTTGCCGTCCTGAATAAGCGTTATACGGCAGCCGCCGCACATACCCGTGCCGTCGATCATGATCGGGTTCATGGAAGCCGTCACGGGGATTCCGTAGGGCTTCGCCGTCAAGGTCACGAATTTCATCATGACGAGCGGTCCGATGGTGATGATCATATCGAACTTCTCGCCCGCCTCCAACATCTCTTTTAAGGGTACGGTGACGTTGCCCTGCCTTGCATAAGAGCCGTCGTCCGTCATAACGACGAGTTTATCCGAACACGCCTTGAACTCGTCTTCGAGAATCAACAAGTCCTTATTTCTGAACCCGATAATGCTCGTCACCTCGGAGCCGAGACGGTGGAATTCCTGCGCCACGGGCATGGCGATGGCACAACCCACGCCGCCGCCGACGATACAAACTTTTTTGATGCCGTCGGTATGCGTTGCAACACCCAAAGGCCCCGCAAAGTCCTGAATATACTCGCCCGCTTTCTTGTGGTTCAAACGCTCGGTCGTCGCGCCTACAACCTGAAAAATAATCTTTACCGTGCCCTCGACGGGGTTGCTCCCCGCAATCGTAAGCGGAATGCGCTCGCCCTCTTCATCGACGCGCAGAATAATAAACTGTCCGGGCTTTGCCTTTTTCGCAACGAGCGGCGCATCTATCTCCATCTGCGTAACGGTAGGATTTAACACTTTTTTTCTGATAATTTTATACATATGATTCCTCTCTCTTTCTTTTACGGGCGCTGCCCCATTCCGCCTTCGAGCGTAAGCGTTTCTCCAGACATGTACTTAAAGTCGGGAGAAGCGAGCTGCACGCAAACTCTGCCGATTTCAAGCTCGGAATTTCCGTAGTGTCCCATGGGCGGCATATGCACATTCGCCTTAAACGCATCGGGATAATTCTCTTGAAATTGTTCAAGTTGAGAAGTCCACGCAAGCGGGCAAATCACGTTTACGTTGATTCCGTCTTTGCCCCATTCGGTAGCGGCAACGCGGCTCAAACCGCGGATTCCCTCTTTTGCGGCGGCGTACGCGCACTGCCCGTAATTGCCGAACAACCCCGCGCCGCTGGCGAAATTGATGACCGACCCCTTGGTTTTCTTCAAATAGGGATAGCACGCCTTCATGTAATAGAATGCCGAGTACAGTCCCGAATATAACGCAAGGTTGAATTGGTCGGTGGTGTGATCGGCCAGCGTAACGCCCGACGCCGACGCTTGCGCGTTGTTGATAAGCACGTCGATTCTTCCGAACGCCTTTATTGTCTTATCTACTACGCCTTGCACAACGGCTTCGTTGTCCGCACCCGCATTGATATCGGCAGCCACCGTCAAAACCTTGATGCCGTACTGCTTCTCCAGCTCTTCTTTTGCCTCTGTCAGCTTTTGCTCGTTTCTGCCGGTAAGAACGAGATTGGCGCCTTCCTTGGCGTAAGCAATAGCAATGCCATAGCCGATAGAACCCGCCGAACCGTCTTTTAACGCTTTGGCTTTGCCGCCTCCCGTAATGATGGCGGTTTTACCTGTCAAATGTCCCATACAAATCCTCCTGAAATTCTATTAAGTGCGGGCAAGTCCGTCTACGCTGAGTACCACGCCCGTAATGTAGTTCGCTTTGTCCGAAGCCAAGAACACCAAAGCGTTTGCAATGTCTTCCGGCTTGCCGATACGACGCAAAGGAATGGTGTTGATTATCGGCTCGATCACCTGCTTGGGCAATGCCTTGACCATATCCGTTTCGGTGATCCCCGGGGCAACCGCATTTACGCGCACGCCCTTGGGGGCAAGCTCACGGGCAAGCGACAGCGTAAAGCCGTTGACCGCGAATTTAGAGGTGGGATACGCAATGCCCGCAGGCTGACCGTAACGGCTGACCATCGAGGACACATTCAATATAACACCGTCCTTTTGTTTAACCATCCAATCAGCAACTGCTTTTGAACAGTTGTATACGCCTTTTACGTTCAAATCCATCACGCGATCGAATACCTCCTCGGTATAATTAAGGAATGGCGTATTCTCGGAAATACCGGCATTATTGACCAAAATATCAATACGTCCGTACGTTTTAAGGACGCCGTCAAAAGACGTCTTTACGCTTTCGTAGTCGGACAAATTCGGCCAAATGCACGACACCTTGGCTTTGGGATCGGATTTCTTGATCCCCTCTACTGCCTGCTCGGCGGTCTCTTGTCGGCTGCCGCACAATACCACGGTAGCGCCTTCCTTCAAAAACGCTTCCACCACGGCAAGCCCTATGCCGCGACTTCCGCCCGTAACAATGGCTACTTTATTTTGTAAATCCATATTTATCTCCTTATAAACCAATAAAGAATCAGCCACGCCGTGACTAATTCTTTATTAGCAAACGAATATAAAAATTAAGTCTACCAAAAGCTATCTATAAAGTGTATGTAGAATTAGAAATCAACTTCGGTATCGTAGTAGCAGCACTTGAGCAGTTTTTCCATTTCCTCTACGGACGGTTGACGAGGATTGGAGCCCGTGCATGCGTCGGCGATAGCGTTGACCGCAATGTCGTGCAATCTCTCTAAGAACACGTTCTCGGGTACGAATCCGTTGTCGGTCGGATAGCTGTCCGCGCCGTAGTTTTTGATGCAGTGCGGAATCTTGAGGTCGTCGTTCATCTTGCGCAAGTACGCAATGAGCGCCTTTACCTTCTCGTCGTCGCTTGCCTTCTTATCGGCAATGCCCATGTAGTCGACGATTACGCCGTAGCGCTTTTTCGCCGTAGGGTCTTTTGCGTTGAACGCGATAACCTTGGGCAAGTACATGGCGTTTGCGGCGCCGTGAATAATGTGTGCACCGTAATCGGCGAACGCCGCGCCCGTCTTATGCGCCATGGAGTGAACGATACCCAACAATGCGTTGGAGAAAGCCATACCGGCAAGGCACTGCGCGTTGTGCATAGCGTCTCTTGCCGCCATATCGCCGTTGTACGATTTAACAAGCGTGTTCATGATCATCTCGATTGCATGGATAGCAAGAGGATCGGTGTAATCACAGTTCGCCGTCGAAACGTATGCTTCCACTGCATGGGTCATAGCGTCCATACCGGTGTGGGCAACGAGTTTTTGCGGCATGGTTTCCGCAAGTTCGGGATCTACGATGGCAACGTCGGGCGTAATCTCGAAGTCGGCAATCGGGTATTTGATACCCTTGCTGTAATCGGTTATTATAGAAAACGCGGTAACTTCGGTTGCCGTACCCGAGGTGGACGATACAGCACAGAACTTAGCCTTCTTGCGTAGCTCGGGAATACCGAATATTTTGCACATATCTTCAAAAGTGCATTGGGGATACTCGTATTTGATCCACATTGCTTTTGCCGCGTCTATGGGAGATCCGCCGCCGATTGCTACGATCCAATCGGGCTTGAATTTGAGCATTGCGTCCGCACCGCGCATAACGGTCTCTACCGAAGGATCAGGCTCGATGCCGTCGAAAATCTCCACTGCCATTCCCGCTTCTTTCAAATAAGCTACCGCTTTGTCGAGGAAGCCGAACTTCTTCATCGATCCGCCGCCAACGCAGATCATTGCCTTTTTGCCCTTAAAGGTTTTAAGCGCCTCGAGTGCGCCTTTGCCGTGATATATATCACGGGGAAGTGTAAAACGTGCCATAATATAAAGTCTCCTTTATTTATTTTGTATCTTATTATAGCATATCGGTATAAAAAACGGAATTACCAAAATTGCATACCCGTATATCAATTGTGATATAGCCTTATATAAAACCGTTGTCCCGCCCTATTGCCTACCGTACTGTAAATACATTTTCTTAGATACGGCTATCTTTCTTAGATACGGCTATCTCGTCTATGAACCGCTTGTCGAACTCGGATAAAACGTAATTCTTTTTACGTATGAGCACGTCTTTGTAAACCTTGTTGTTGTCTGCGCAAGGCGCCTGTATAAGCCCGTACCGCTCGAGTAAATACGTAGGTAGCGGCGACACCCACATAAACGTGTTTTTATTGCTGGATAATAAGTCGAACTGACTCCCCCGCTCGAACACGAATATTCGGCGGCTGATGTTGTCGGGCAGCTCTTCTTTACGCACGCGCGCCGTAGACAGCGACGGAACAAACGGATCACCGTGCGCAATTTCTATTAAGTCGGTCAGGTCGTTAAAATGTATTTCTCGTTTAGAAGCAAGCGGGCTTTCTTTGTGCATTACAAGAACGTAAACGAACTCCGAAATAAGCTCGTGTAAAAGCTCTTTTTCTTCAAGCGACGCTTTAAAGTATTGATCGAAGTGGGCGGCGTAGCGAATAATTCCCAGCTTGTAATCGGAGTTTATTATGTTTTGTATCGCTCGGTACGCGTTGGTCTCTTTATAAAAAATCTCCATAGGCTCGTCGCCCAGCTTAGAACAAAACCTTGTAAACGCGTCGGATATGTAGCTTGCTCGCGGCACCGATATAGAAAACCTCTTTTTGCGCGGCAATTTTCCTTGATACATTCTTTCGATATCGTGTATTTGGCTGAGCACGTTAGTTGCGTAGCCTATAAACTCCTCGCCCTCGGGAGTTAAGTTCATTCCCTTTGCCGAGCGGTCGAAAATGACTATTCCCAATTCGGTCTCGAGTTCTTTGATAGAACGGCTTAAGCTGGGCTGCGCCACGTACAACGCATCCGCCGCCCTGTTTATAGACCCGAATTTCGCAACCTCTACGGCGTATTTCATGTGCAAGATATTCATTCAGATTCCTCCGTTGCAATTATAACAAATTTTTTGCCGCATGTCTACGCATTTAAGTTGTTTTGTTTATCAGGGTTTAAATCCCGTCTTTATTTACATTTAAAACCACCGGCTTAGCCGGTGGTTTGCACTTGCCCCTTAGGGCATATTACCTGCTGAGCCTATAGGCTCGTCGAAAAGTCAGCCAACCGCATTACTTTCTCAAACCTACCGCTAAAGCGGCTTTTCTTTATTTGTTCTCTTTTGTCGGCTCACCCGTAAAGTAGAATACCGTTCCAGAGTGCGAATCCATAAACCCTTTTTCCGTAGAAAGTAGTTTTGAACAGTATTACTACCGATTTTGAACTACTTTCCAAAAAATAATACAATCCTACCCCTTGTTGTTAAGGGGGTTAAAGGGTGTCATTATGGATTCGCATAATTATTATAGCACTTTTTATCAAGAATATCAAGAATTATCAACGCTAGAAATAAAAAAGCCGCTACATCATGTAACGGCTTTCAGTTCCTCTATTTTCATAGTTGTTCTACGTTAAATTATTGTTTATCGTAGAAATATTATAACATAGTATATAAGTTTTTTCAAGTAAAGAATAAAGGCACTTCGAGATTGTTCGCAAGTGCCTTTTATGCTATTTGGTATAATTGCCGTGCTCGTCACGCTTTTGCGTTAGATACGCCGGCGGTTTTTCGTCTATTCGAACTGTTATTATCGCATCCCCGTCAATAAAGTCTATTGAGATTATTGACGGGAGCAAATACGACGACGATTGGCGGAGCGGGTGGGATTCGAACCCACGAGCCGTTGCCGGCTACCTGATTTCGAGTCAGGCCCGTTATGACCACTTCGATACCGCTCCACAGTTCAAACGACAAGCGCGGAGCTTGTCGTTTGGTATTAATATGGTCGAAGTGGCGAGACTCGAACTCGCGGCCTCATGGTCCCTAACCATGCGCGCTACCAACTGCGCTACACCTCGACAACGGATGACGGCAGGTTCAGAGCCGTTTCCGTTGGAGCGGAAAACGGGAATCGAACCCGCAACCTTCAGCTTGGGAAGCTACTGCTCTACCATTGAGCCATTTCCGCATCCTTTTCGACTGTGATTATACCATTATTTATTCGCTTTGTCAAACCCTTTTTGCTTTATTTTTAAATTTAGTGTTTGTAATTATATAACCCACTATTTAAGGCTTCGCTTATTCTTTGGTTTCTACTTCTCACAAATGCTAATTCGTTTGCTATCCACTGTTTATATTCGACAATACTTTTAGGTAAAGGATTTTCACTAAAATTGCCATTGCCTAACCAAAAATTAGTCGAGCCATAATTAGATGATACACAATCTTGCAAATAAAAGAAATCGATATATCCTTTAAAGTCTACAAAAAGATTGAAAAAATCTTTATTCTTATCTAAAACATTAGAAAGTGGGTTTTGTTCTCCAAGATAATATTTTCTAATACATTCAATAGTTAAATCCCACCTATCTCTAATAAACGGATTACACCCTCTTGATTGATTAATTCCGCCCATCATTTTCGGAAAAATAATTTCCCCACCTATAGTATAACTATCTTTCATGTAACATTCTAAATACTTATGCCAATCAGAAACAGATTGGGCAACTTTTTCAAGCATATACCGATATTTACGATAGCGAAAACTTGTAACTATACTATCACTACCAAACCGATAATTATTCCAAGTTAAGTAATATGCCCCATAACCCTTTGTAAGTAACATATTTTCGCCATTAGGTAATGGTTTAGACCATAATAACCTTTGATACTCTTGTAACGTTTTACTTTCAATATCAGGATCATGTCCAGAGCCACCCAATATACTATCATTATCCCAAAAGCCCTCCCAATAATGCGGAGTATCTTGTGTAAAATTATAATTAATATCAATCTTGTTTCTCATTATAAACTCATATTATTTAAAAGATTAATTTGTATGGATTACACACCTTTAATTAGTAGACAAAATTTATTCTTATATATGATAAAATCCAATACAAAACCGAATTACATGGGTTTAAGATTTTTATTTAACCTGTCCACCACCCATGCAATGCGCTTTTCGCGCCCCGCGTCGGTTTTGGCGTCCAAGTATGCGCGCGTATACGTTTTCCTCACCGACGGCGACATGGCTTGAAAATTGCTATATGCCGGCTCATACGCTTTTAACAACTCGGATAAATTTGCAATCTGTTCGTCGGTAATCGCCGACGGCTTTTGCGCATCCCACTGTCCGTTTTGTTTGGCTTCTTGGATTTTTTGCCTGCCGAAGTCGGTCATTAGTCCGCGCTCTTCAAGGCTTTTTACCAACACCTTATTCTTTTCCGACCACTTGCTGTTGTCCCGCCGCCTACAAAAATACTTTTTATAAGTTTTGGCGTCTATGCTTTGCATTTGCCCGTCAATCCAACCGAAGCAAAGTGCTTCCTCCAACGCCTCCTCCGCCTTCAAAGTCTTTGGTCCGTCGCCCTTTCCGAACAAAAGCCAAACACCGTCCTCGGACATGCAATGCTCGCCAAGCCAATCCCGAAACTGTTGCCTATCGGCAAACGTCATAATTTCGCTCATTATAATTTCCCCTAATGCCCTATTCTTTTCAATCAACAAAATCTTTCAGTAATTTTTTGCCGTTTTTATATGCGTTTTCCACTTCGGCGTACAGGCTATCGTAAAACGCTTTTGCGGCATTTTTGCGTTCCGCCGCAAGCAGTCGGCCTCTTTCGGTGAAAAACTTGTCGTAAAGATTTTTCAGTTTGAAATTATATTCCTGAAAAAACGACGGCTGCTCGTCGCACTCGCCGTTTGACGGCATTCCGTCCATGCCCAGCGAATACAGCGGTTCACCCACGCCGCTCTTGTACATAAGGGTGCGCGCAACGCCCATTGCGCCCGTCACGTCCAGCTTGTCCGCGTCGAACAATATTTTAGCTTCTATGCTTTGGGGCGGGCGGCTTTTTCTAAACCGATGCGCAACGATACAGCTTTTGACACGCTCGGCAAACTCAGCCGAAAATCCGTTGTCCGTCAAAAACTTGTACGCCTTATCCCCGCCCACCTCGGCGTGGTCGAGCTTGGGATTTTTGAACTGCTCGTCCCGTCCGATATCGTGGAGCAGGCACGCGGTGATAAGCACGTCGTAATCTACGTTGCTTTCCGCTTGCGCAATGTTAAGCGCATTGTACAATACCCTGTAAATATGCTCCTTGTCGTGCGCGGCGTCGCGCATGCATTGGAGCATATAGTTTTCTATCAAGATATACGTTTGCTTATTCATGTTTAAGCCTGTCCTTTATAATTTATATTTGCCATCCGCGCTTGCTTGCACAAGTCTTTTGTTTGGATTTTAAATTGTCTTCCGTCTTTTATCGTATACGTTCCGCATTGTCTAAACTCGAAGCTGACGTTTTTTCTTATACACTGTTCTCGGATATCCAAAGCCCAGTCGTAATTAAACACCCTTGCGTTTACGTCCGATTCGCCGCCTACCACAACCAAGTCGATACCGTCGAGATATTTTTCAATGTCAATTTTCTCTAATAACGGCTGTGCGGTTATGCATTTGTGTTTTATCGGCAGGTCTTTAAATATCGATAACTTATAATCGGCGTTCTTTTGATTTTCGACAGTGCAACAAACGACCACGTTGTCGTATCCGTCGTCCCAGTCGTTTGGAACGCAGTTCATAAACCTGTCTATTCTTTTGGTCAAGAACATAAAAGTGCAGTCCTGTCTTTGCTTAATCATTTGCCAGCATTCACTTCGCCACCCATCCGCTTCCTCAATAAGAAAATCGGTAGAAAAGCATAAATAGACAAGTCCCGACTTCATTTTATAATCGCCGTTTTTTAATTTTTCTATCGGCTTTTCAAAGTCTTTTGTTCTTACGATTTCGTTGGTATTGATATTCCTTTTTAAATCGCCTTTGTGAATATAGCAATGCAAACAGCCGTCACTGCATTTTTTGCACCCTCTCCACGGATCCCACCTTGCCATATACGTTCACTCCTTGTAATTTTCAAACTTACATTGTTCGTATACTTGTTTGCCGTTTCCTATTTTTATATAAGGCATTGTTTACTCCTTTATTGCTTTAATAGCTCTTTGATTTGTTCTTCGGTATACGGGCTTACGTAATCGGGCGCGCATAGACGCGCTTGACTCCACATCATCATTTGCGTTAAGACGGGAACAAAGCTTTTGCCAAGCTCAGTCAAAGTATATTCCACATGGGGCGGCACTTCTTTGTAAATCTCACGGTGTATAAAACCGTCATCCTCTAATTCTCGCAGTTGTTTTGTCAATGTCGATTGGGTGATGCCGTCAATCCTTCGCAACAGTTCGCCAAAACGTTGCATCTTGCTCACTGCAATATACCAAAGAATAAGGAATTTCCACTTACCGCTCAAAACCGATTGAAGCGTGCTCATAGGCACGCACCGCGCCATAACCTCTCTTTTTCTGAATTTGTTGTCAGTCATTTTAGCTCCTTTTAAATATTGTAACGAATAAACGTGCACAAGTCAATACTATGGTATCATTTTTGATACTACTACCAAATAAAGACAGTACTTGAAATACAATACTGTACGGATTTATAATTAGAGAAAACAAAGGACGGTGTTATTATGCACTACACAGGCACGGTTTGGCGCCCGCCATATGAGGCGTGGTCGGCGCTATTACAGGTTACAGCGGGCTGCACGCACCACAAGTGCAAATTCTGCACTTTATACGAGGATATTCCGTTTAAATTCCGCATGTCTCCCTTGGAAGAAATCGAAGCCGATTTAAAAGAGTTGTACACATACACTCCCGACGTAACGAGAGTGTTTTTAGTCGGCGCAAACCCTTTCGTGCTTTCGCCCGAGAAATTACGGCAAATAGCTTATTTGGCAAAACAGTATTTAAATCGACTGAAAACCATCGGCTGCTTCGCACGCATAACCGACATATCGCCCAAAAGCATAGACGAGCTGAAACAGCTGCGAAGCTGCGGATATAACGGAATTATTATCGGTGTGGAAACGGGCGACGACGAAGCTTTGGCGTTTATGCACAAAGGCTATACTGCTAATGATATTTTGGAGCAATGCCGCAAGCTAGACGAAGCGGGAATCGAATATAACTTTTTCTATCTTACGGGTATTTGCGGTAAAGACAAGGGAGAGCAAGGCGCACAAAATACGGCAAAAATTTTTAATCAACTAAGCCCGAAAATTGTCGGAGCGTCCATGCTTACCGTTTACCCTACTTCCGAATTATATACCGAAATACAACACGGGAATTGGATTGAAGAAAGCGAAACCGAAAAATACAACGAACTTAAAATACTTATAAACAGCCTGACGATAAATACGCACTTTGCCGCATTGGGCGCGTCTAACGCCGTTCAACTGCACGGCAATCTACCATTTGAAAGAGCAAAGCTCATATCAATAATCGACCAAGTATTGTGCCTTGGCGAAGGCGAACTTAAACATTACCGAAAGAATTTAAAGCATTTATAAAAAATGCGCCGACAAATTTTATTATATCTTGTGGCGCATTTATTTCCGCATAAAGCATTTGTATATTCTACATATTTGTATTACAGCTTATCCGTCAGCTCGAAAACGGCGGCGATGGTGTCGTCCATGTCGTAATATTTATAGCCCGCAAGCCGTCCGCCGAAAAGCGTGTTTTCGGTTTTTGCCGCCTTTTCCGCGTACTTTTTGTACAGCGCGGAATTTTTTTCGTCGTTAATCGGATAGTACGGTTCGCCGCCCTTTTGGTAGCCTGCGGGGTACTCGCGCGTTATAACCGTTTTGCTCGACTTTTGCGTTCTGTCAAAATGCTTGTGCTCGATAATCCGTGTGTACGGCGTTTCGTAATCGGTGTAGTTGAACACGGCGTTACCTTGGTAGTCTTCCATGTCCACAACCTCGGTTTCGAACCGCAACGACCTATATTCCAGTTCGCCGTACTCGTAGTCGAAAAACTTGTCGATAGGACCTGTGTACAGCGTGGTCTTTGCCATTCCGTCAAATTTTTCCCTATCCGAAAAGTAATCGACGCCGAGCATGACGTCCACGCCGTCCAACATTTTCTTTACCATTTGCGAATACCCGCCGAGCGGTATGCCTTGGTATCTGTCGTTAAAGTAGTTGTTGTCGTACACAAACCGCAGCGGCACCCTGCCTATTATAAACGCGGGCAAATACTTGCAATCCCGCCCCCATTGTTTTTCGGTATAGCCCTTGATAAGCGTTTTGTAAACGTCCTCGCCCGCCGACATCAGCGCCTTTTCCTCTAAGTTTTTCGGCTCGCCCTCGACTGCCGCGACGGCGCGTTGCGCGTCGATAATGGCGTGCGCTTCGGCAGGAGTTTTGCAACCCCAAAGCTGATAGAACGTGTGCATATTGAAAGGCAGATTATACAGCTTGCCCTTGTAGTTGGCTATCGGGCTGTTGACAAAGTTGTTAAACTCGGCAAACCGATTGACGTAGCTCCACACGCGTTTATCGTCGGTGTGGAAAATATGCGCGCCGAATTTATGCACGGTAATGCCCTCGACCTGTTCGGTGGCGACGTTGCCGCCCACAGCCTCGCGCTTTTCAACGACCAAGCACTTTTTGCCGCGCTCGGTCATTATTTGAGCAAAAGCGGCGCCGAACAAGCCGGCGCCGACAATCAAGTAATCATACTTATTTTTCATTCTTACCTCAACGCGCTACTCGTTTGATATTTCTTCCGTCGCCGACGGCGCGTCGCCGGTGTCGGTAGCAGTCGCAACGCTCACTTTGGAAGCGTTGCGCTTGACTTGCTTCCACTTGGGTTTTTTGAACACGCCTATGGTTATCGCCGCGGCGTAGATTATCATGAACAGCGGGAACAGCAACACTGTCGGTATCAGCTTTTTGATAGGTGCCTTGATGCGTTTGCGTTCCAAAACTACAGCAAGCAGCGCTTGGAGAATAAACGCCGTTACGAACGCGAAAGCAAGCGCATATCCTATGGTGGATATATATTTCCAAAACATCTCTTGACCGGAGCCCACGTCGTAATAGTGCACGCCGTTTTTGAACAGCATAATGCCGTAGAATAGCACTATGTATATATAGTATATAGGCAGCCATATGCACATCATAACGCAAATGGGAATGAACATAAGCGTCATGAACATATCGAGGTACGTCCACTTCCACCTGACAAAGAACAGGAAGAACGACTTAATACCCTGCGTCCAGAACAAATTGTGAATGGCTCGCGCCATACGCATATATTTGGCTGCCGTGTCCTTGATTGTGGCAGGCTGATCCTCGTACACAATGGCGTCCTTGACGTACATTGTTTTAATCTTGTCCTGATTGAGCCGACGCATAGTGAACTCCGAGTCGTCGGACGAGCTCAAACAATCCCAGCCGTGCTTTTCGATTATTTCCGCCGCGAACATCATTCCCGCGCCGCCGAGCATGGTGCCTTGACCTATGACCGAGCGGAAATGGCTGGCAAACCGACAGTCGCGAATATACCACAAGCCGGATATGCCCGCAACAATGTTTTGGTCGATATTTTTGGAGTTGGAGTAGCCGCGCGCGCACTTTACGCCGTAGTCGAACGCGTCGTTCATGCGCGAGATATAATCGGGCTCCATAAGGTTGTCCGCGTCGAACTTGATAAACGCTTCGTACTCGCCCTTATGCTCCTCCATGATTTTTTCAAACAAATATTTAAGCGCATACCCCGCCTTGTGATGCTTGGGGTCGGGATCGAAACGCTCGTACACTATCGCGCCCGCGTTGCGCGCAAGCTCGGCGGTGTTGTCCGTGCAGTTGTCCGCTACAACGTAAATATCGAACTTATCGCGCGGGTAATCGCTTTTAAGCAAACATTTTATGGTGTCGGCAATTACGTCCTTTTCGTTTCGTGCGGGAATTACTATGCCGAACTTGTGCTGCACCTTGGCTTTGGGATAAACCTTGGCCTTAAAGAAGAACAGCAAAATATACAATATTTGTATGCCGAATACCACGCCTATAAGCGTCATCAATACCTGATCGTTTATAATCATGAGTATTTCGTTTATCTTGTCCCACAGTTCCATAAATGCACCAAACGCAGCCGTGCCGTTAATAAGTAATCGGCAAACGCCGACTTTTGCACCGCTACGTTAATTCATTATATATTATTAGCCATGCTTTGTCAAGTACGCTGGCGTAATTCCCTTACTTCTTTTTAATTCCGAATTCATAATTCCGAATTCCGAATTCATTTTACATTCTCTTTGCACTAATCAAAGCCATTATTCATATCTTGGATTAGGAGCTTGGAGAATGCTATGACGCTCGGTTTGTCCATGATTGTTAAAAACGAAAGCGAGGTGCTGTCCCGCGTACTCGACGGCATAAAGGACGTCGTGGACGAGATTGTTATTGTGGACACGGGCTCGACCGACAACACCGTGGAAATCGCACGCCGATATACCGACAAGGTCTATTCCTTCGATTGGATAAACGACTTTTCGGCGGCTCGCAACTTTGCACTCTCCAAGCTGACAACCGACTACTGGATTTGGCTGGACGCCGACGACGTTATCCCCCAAAACACCGCTGTCGCAATTAAGCGACTGATGAACAAAAAAGCCTTGACCGCCGATATCGTTATGCTTCCGTACGTTGCGGCTGTGGACGACAATGGCAAGCCGACCTTTTCCTACTACCGCGAGCGCATAATACGCAATACTCCGCGTTATTTTTGGCAAGGCGCGGTGCATGAGGCGGTCGAGCTCATCGGCAACGTAATCACTCTTAACAAGTCGATTGTTCACGCCAAGCCGACCGACCGAATTAACGGCACGCGCAACTTGGATATTTACGAGGGACTGATTGCGAGCGGGCGGGCGCTGTCCCCGCGCGAACGGTACTACTACGCGCGGGAGCTGTTCTATAACGGGCGCACAGCGGACGCGGCGCGGGAGCTAAGCCAGTTTATCGAGGGCGACGGCGGGTTTGCCGCAAATAAGGCGGACGCCTGCCTGATGCTTTGCGATTGTTTTTGTGTGCTTAACGACAAACAAGCCGCAATGCAAGCCGCGCTGTACCGCTTTGCCTTTACCCCGCCCGACGGCGAAGGGTGCTGTAAGTTGGGCGCGCTGTTTTTTGAGCGCGGCGACTACAAGTCCGCCGCTAAGTGGTACGACGTTGCGCTACACTGTAAGCCCGATATGACAAGCGGCGCGTTTGTGCAAGCGGACTATTACGGCATAATTCCGCTCGTGTGGCTGACCGTGTGCTACGACAGGCTGGGCGAAACCAAAAAGGCGTACGGCTATCACCGCCGCGCAAAAAAGCTTCGCCCGACCGACAAAAGCATAATAGCCAACGACGCCTACTTTTCCGCAAAAGGTTTTAGCAACCTTTAAACAATAGACATACAATAGAAGGAGGTATTTAGACTATGTTTTTCAACTTTTTTAACAGACCGTGTTGCTGCGACAACGACGAAGTCGACTACGACCAAGTCGACCAATGCGAATGCTGCGACAGACCGTGTCCCCAGCCGCCCCGCCCCACTCAATGCTGTGTAGGTCCTACGGGACCGACGGGCGCCCCCGGTCCGATAGGTCCGCGCGGCTTCCCGGGCATTAACGGCGCAACGGGCGCAACGGGTGCAACCGGTCCGCAGGGCGTGCAAGGTCTGCAAGGCGTTCAGGGCGCGCAGGGTCCCACGGGCCCTACCGGTGCGCAAGGCGTTCAAGGTCTGCAAGGCGTTCAGGGCGCGCAGGGCGCGACAGGCCCCACCGGTCCGACGGGTGCGGACGGCGCGGACGGAACTGACGGCGTTACCGGACCTACCGGACCCACAGGCCCGCAAGGCATTCAGGGCATGCAGGGTGTTCAAGGCGCAACCGGCGCTACGGGCCCCACCGGTGCACAAGGTATACAAGGTGTAACAGGTCCCACGGGTGCAACGGGCGCAACCGGCGCTAACGGAATAACAGGCGCGACGGGAGTAACAGGTGCGACAGGTCCTACGGGTGCCACAGGTCCCCAAGGTATTCAGGGTGTGCAAGGTATTCAAGGCGCGACGGGCGCCACAGGTGCTACCGGTCCGCAAGGCGTACAAGGTATTGCCGGTCCCACGGGTCCGACAGGTCCTACGGGCGCTACGGGCCCGCAGGGTATTCAAGGCGTCACCGGAGCAACAGGAGCTACGGGCGCTACCGGCGCCACAGGTGCGACCGGTGCAACGGGTCCCGAAGGAACGATAACTCCCGCGGCTGCGGTACCCGATGTTGAAAATACGCCCACTCCCGACGAGGTCGGCGAAACGCTTAACGCGCTACTCGCCTCTCTGCGCGCAGCAGGATTCTTGGCAACCTAATAACAAAACGACCATACCACAAAAGCGCCGCCATTATTGCGGCGTTTTTGTGTGCGTAAATTTTTGCCAAACGACCATACTATCGATATGAGTAACACAAGAAAAATCGAGAAAGGATTTTGGGCGATATTGGCTCTATCGGTAGCGCTTGTTATACTTACAGGCGTGGCGTTTTTGCCGACGGTATTTGCAAGGCGAGAAATGACCCGAGCGGCTACGGTAAGCTACGAGGTGGACGGGGAAGCGATGCGCGTACTCGGCTGCTGCAACGCATACGCGGCGGCAAACGGCTTTACTACGACTATGACGGGCACGGTAAAGGCAAAGGTAGTCGGAGTGCCGTACTCGCAAAAGATACATGGCGGGCGCACGGTCGGCCGCGACGGCACATTTACCGACGTTGCGGAAAGCACGTCCGCGCTTGTAAAAGCAGCGCTCAAGCGCGAGCGGCGAGACGGCAAATATTACGTTTCGCGCGGCGATTACAAAAACAAGGCGTTCCGCTACAATAGCGAAAAGCCGATGTCCGAAAAAAATTACATGGCGCGGTACGGTCAGCCGTTTACGGGCATCGTCAAGTACAAGCTGGATAACGCGATAATATCGGCAACAGTAGTCGGCGACAATGTTTACAAATTCGTGCTCGACCCCGCGCAGTCTACAATCTACTCGCGCAACGAGGTTAAAACCACGCTGGGCGGCAAGTCCTACCCCAAATACAGTCGTATCGAATTTACGCTCACAACCGACGGCGACCGCCCCGTCAAAGTGACCTCCACCGAAAAATTCCGCGTAGACAAATTCGGCGGCACAAACTGCACCGCCGAATACACCGAAACATTTCATTTTAATTAGGAATTAAAAATTCGGAATTATTTCTTGCAAACATATAGCACACTAATGAAAGTACAAATCATGGTGCGCTATTATTTGTTAAGATAGTACGATAAATTGAAATTTATCGTTCTATTCCAAGCTCTCAAAAGCTCCTGCTGCCGTAGCAAGCTCCGTAATTTTATCTTTCAGATTGTTTGTAGTAAAAGAGTAGAACTTCCCATTTATAATAGTTACCTTTATATTGAAAAGTTTTTCATATTTGTAAAAAGAGGAAAGCGTTTATTCACCGATTTCAAACTCTCCAACGTACAGAGCATGTGTACCATAAACAGACGCATTCGGATTGTTATGAACATACTCGTTTTCCTTTTCAACATCCAAATCAAACCAAATTTTGAGTGTTAAACCGTTATCTATATCAAATTGAAAGAGTCTTGCTCCATATCCAATATCCCTTTGAGGCTTTCCTATCTTTCTTACTACTTCATCAAGACTCATGCCAATAGAGATCTGCCCACATTGTTCTATACTGGGCAAGTCTGTTTTTTCAGGATCAAACCAAGTCTGAGGATTTTCTTTATCCAAAACTTCCACGCCGTTTATAAAAAGCCCGTCATCATTTTTTGTAAGTTTTAGCCGCCTAATATATCCGTCATTGTAAGAGTAGTCTAACGATAGCTCACTTGATATTCCTGCATAAGAGGGAATCCCGATATATTCAACGGCGTCAATGATATTTTTGTTGTAAATATTATCATAACTACTTTCATTGAACTCCACTACGGCGTACTTATAATGTTCAATGATTTTATCATCATTCGTGACGAATACGTGATTATGATTGTCTTTGGCAAAAACCAAATTATCATAAAACAGGCAATCTTTTTCTCGCAAAAACTCTATTGTAATGTTATCATCATCGAAACTATTTTCGCTGATTGAGGGAGTGCCGCTCATTGATGAAAAATAAATTGCTGTTGGGATTGTAATTGCCGTCAAAAGCATAAAAGCAACGACTATTCCCGAAATTCTATACAGAACTTTATTAGAACTCATCTTTTTATTTTGAAATCTTCCAATGTTAATTTTATCCTTGATATCCTCAAAGGATTTTTGATTGCCAAGCGACATATTAAACTCTTTTACAAATTCTTCCTCGATTTTTTTCATCTTACATAGCTCCTTTTATCTTTTTGTATTTTTTTAATGCTCGATAGTATTTTGATTTAACCGTTTTAACATTTTGATTAAACTGTAACGCAATATCTTCAAACTTTACGTCATCAACTAAATGGAGCAAAATTATATTGACATCTTCCTCTGATAACACTTTTTTCATATCGCATACCAGTTCGTCAAATCTTTCGTTTGAAAGATAATCGCTCGGAGGGGAAACATCGTTCAAGTTAGGTATTGCATCGGTATCTACATAACTCAGTTTCTGATTTTTCTTTAAGAAATTAAATGAAATATTTTTTGCGCTCACCGTTAGATATGTTTTTATTGAGGAATTGATCCTTTCGGCATGGTTGAAAAAATTTACAAATGTTTCTTGCGTTATATCTTCAATATCAAATCCATTTTTGATATATTGAGCCACTACAAAGCGAACTAATGGTTTATACTTTGTATATAGATATTGAAATGTTATCTCGGGTTCTTCTTTTCTTTTCGATTGAATTGCTCGGAACAGTCTTTTTTCATCTGTCATACTTTTGTTTTTCCTCATATATAAGACAATTTTAACGTGTAAAAAGTTTCATTTTTAGAAATTTTTTTCAAATCATCGTTTTTATTATAGTTTTCAATCATATTGCAACTATATTGATAAGAGAGAAAAGCGGCTTTCATAATTAGAAAGCCGTTTTCAATTTTATTTTCCGCTAAATTATTGTTTATCATTGTTACAGTCCAAATCATATCAATTCCGAATTCCGCTTTCCGAATTCCGAATTTACTGCTTTGTATAATCCTTAATATCGTCTTTAATATACAGTCCCGGGATTTTGGGGAACTCCACTTTAAGCGCCTTTGCCGCGCTCTTTAACGCTACGGGCACGACAAACTTTTCCTTGGTATTGTTTACGTCAAAGTACTTAATGCGCGCGCCGCCTACCGAACCGTAAAGCGGAACACCGCTCGAAAACACTATCCTACATTTATACTGCTTTCCGCCCTCGGTAAGCACACCCCTAAATTCTTCCTTGGTCCCGTCCGTTATGCGCTCGGTCGGTTCCATGTCCGCAAAAAAGTCAAACCTATACTGAGTATACAACGGCTCGTCCATCATCGCCGCATCGTCGCGGTTGCTCTCTATCGTATGCGTGCCGTCGTAGAACGCCGCGCGTTTTTTTGACAGCACCATAAACCTGAAAGTCTTATCCCTGCCGCCGTCCAAATACGTGTACTGCAAAAAGCTGGTCGGCGTAATCGAGCGCAAAACGTAGTTGAACACTATAAGCCCGATTGCCAGCACAATGCCGCTTATCGCGCAAATCGCCATGGTAGTTCCCTTGGTGAACATTGAAGCCACAAGCAACGCAAGCGCGCCGCCGCCCAAAATAAAGTTGATTACAAACTGCCACCACTTGGTGGTGTAAACGTCGTTGCGTACGCTTTTTATCCTTTGCGCATACTCTTTCAGCGTACGCGTAAACCGCTCCTTTGCGGACTCCTCGGCTATGGGTTGTGTGTTTTCGGTATTGTTTTCCACTTATATACCTCGTATAGTTAAAAGGTTGAGATACTTCGGACTCAGTATGACAAAAATAATTTATTTGTCAATCCGAGGCACGAGGAATCTCAACCTTATTTTAATTCTGAATTCTGCATTCTTTATTCTTAATTATTCCGCAGCGCCTTCGCCGCCGCCTTCGCCTTCCTCGATTACCTCTTGGTGGGGCGCGGTGGCTACGCACACGACGGTGCCTTGGTTTTTGACGCGCATCATTCTTACGCCTTGGCTGCCCCTTCCGATCTTGCTTATTTCCTTAACGAGCATTCTTATAATCGTGCCGTTGTCGGAAATGACCATTACGTCGTCGTCGGGGTTGACGAGTTTGAGGTTGACAAGCCGTCCGGTCTTTTCGTTGAACGTGCCCGCCTTAATGCCCTTGCCTGCGCGCGATTGGAGCCTGAATTCGTCGATATCGGTGCGCTTGCCAAAGCCGTTTTCGCTAACGGTTAGCACGTCGCAATCGGGCAGAACGACGGTCATATCGACCACGTTGTCGTCCTCGTCCAGTCGCATAGCGCGAACGCCCTGCGTGTCCCTGCCCATAAGCCTTACGTTTTCTTCCGAGAAACGTATGCACTTACCGCTTTGCGACGCAATGAGTATCTCGTCAATGCCGCCCGACTGCTGTACGGAAATGAGCTCGTCGCCTTCCATCAGCTTGATAGCTACCTTGCCGACCTTGCGGATTTGCTTGAACTCGGTGAGCGCCGTCTTCTTTATCATACCGCGCTTTGTCGCCATGACGAGGTTGCCCTTGTACATATCGTCGGCAATGGGAATGACCGCGCTGACCTTTTCGCCGTCGTTTAGCTGCAAAAGATTGACTATCGCCCTACCGCGCGCGGTGCGCTCCGCTTCGGGAACGGCATACGCCTTGTCCGCATACACCCTACCGAAATTGGTAAAGTACAACAGCGTGTCGTGCGTATTGGTGACGAACATTTTTTCGACAAAGTCCTCTTCCTTGGGACGGTGCGCCGTAACGCCCTTGCCGCCGCGGTGCTGCGCCTTGTATTCGGTTGTGGGAAGGCGCTTAATGTAACCGTAGTGCGTCATGGAAATGACCACATCTTCCTTGTCGATAAGGTCGCCGATATCGATTTCGTCGTAGTCTATAACAAGCTCGCTGCGACGGGGATTGTCGTACGCTTCCTTGATTTGTTGCAGCTCGTCGCGGATAATGTCGGTAACGCGCTTGGGACTGGCAAGAATGCTCTTGTAGTCGGCAATCTTTTCCTGCAACGCCGCGAGCTCGGCTTGGAGCGCGTCGATTTCCAGACTGGTAAGACGGCGCAGCTTCATTTCGAGTATGGCGTTGGCTTGCTTGTCGGACAGGTAGAATTCCGCCATCAAGCGTTCGGCGGCTTCCACGTTGTCGCGGCTTTGCTTGATTATCTTGATGACCTTGTCGATATTGGCCTGCGCCTTGACAAGACCCTCCACTATATGCTCGCGTTCCTGCGCCGCTTGAAGGTCGTGCTTGGTGCGGCGGACGATTATATCCTCTTGGTGCTTCAAATAGTATTCGAGCATCTCTTTGAGGTTGAGGATTTTGGGTTCGCCGTCGGCGAGCGCGAGGAAGGTTATGCCCTGCGAAACTTGAAGGTTGGTGTGCTTGAACAACGTGTTAAGCACAACCTGCGCCTGCGCGTCGCGCTTGACCTCGATAACGATACGCATACCGCTGCGGTCGGATTCCTCTTTTATGTCAGAAATGCCGTCGATGCGCTTATCCTTTACCAAATCGGCTATCTGAACAATAAGCTTTTCTTTATTTACTTGATACGGCAATTCGGTAACGACAATGCGCTGGCGCATAAGGTCGCTCCCCTCGCGCACGGGGTATTCCTCTATCTCGGTTTTGGCGCGCATAACAACGCCGCCCTTGCCCGTTTTGTACGCGCGCTTTATGTTTGCCCTGCCCATGATCAAGCCGCCCGTCGGGTAGTCTGGCGCCGGCACGTACTTGCACAGCTCGTCAATGGTGATTTCGGGATTTTCAATCAACGCGTCGATTGCGGAAATGACCTCGCCGAGGTTGTGCGGCGGAATGGCTGTCGCCATACCGACGGCTATACCGTCCGAGCCGTTGACCAAAAGGTTGGGGAAGCGTGACGGCAACACCGTAGGCTCTTGCAACGAATCGTCAAAGTTGTTAGTCCAATCGACGGTTTCCTTGTCTATATCGCGCAGCATTTCGGACGCGATTTTAGCAAGACGGGCTTCGGTATAACGCATAGCCGCGGGCGGGTCTCCGTCCACCGAACCGAAGTTGCCGTGCCCGTCCACAAGCGGATAGCGCATGGAAAAGTCCTGTGCAAACCGCACCAACGCGTCGTACACCGAGCTATCGCCGTGCGGGTGATACTTACCCAAAACGTCGCCGACGACACGCGCGCACTTGCGGTACGGCTTGTCCGACCAAAGCGAAAGCTCGCCCATTGCGTAAAGAATGCGGCGGTGGACGGGTTTAAGACCGTCGCGCACGTCGGGTATTGCACGCGAAACGTTGACCGCCATTGCATACGCAATAAAGCACTTTTTCATTTCGTCAACTACGTGCGTTTCTATAATTTTGGTATTGTCTACGTAATCCTTGTTGCTGCTGCCGGACGGCGCGCTTCTTTTAGGTAATTTAGCCATTTTCACTCACCTCCGTTATACGTCCAAATCAGTTACAAGCTTGGCGTTTTGCTCGATGAACTGTCTTCTCAATTCCGGCATGTCGCCCATAAGCACGCTGAATATTTCGTCCGCCTCGAACGCGTCTTCCATAGTAATGCGTTTAAGCGAGCGGAATTCGGGGCTCATTGTCGTTTCCCAAAGCTGTTCGGCGTTCATTTCGCCCAAGCCTTTGTAGCGTTGAAGCTCGCAGCCCTTGCGCCCCATGGCGTCCAGCGCCTCGTCGCGCTCCTTGTCGTCGTAGCAGTAAATTTCCTTTTTGCCCTTGGACACCTTGTACAGCGGCGGGAGTGCGGCATATACGTGTCCGCGCTCGATAAGCGGGCGCATAAAGCGGAAGAAGAACGTCAACAGCAATATACGGATATGGCTGCCGTCTACGTCCGCGTCGGTCATACAAATAATCTTGTCGTAACGCAGCTTGCTTTCGTCGAACTCGTCGCCTATTCCGCAGCCGAACGCCGTAATCATAGCCTTGATTTCCGCGTTTTCAAGCACGTGATTGAGCCGCGCCTTTTCCACGTTCAATATCTTGCCGCGAAGAGGAAGTATCGCTTGGAATCTACGGTCGCGTCCTTGCTTTGCCGTACCGCCTGCACTGTCACCCTCGACTATGAATATCTCGCAGTTGGACGGGTCGCGGCTGGTACAGTCGGCCAGCTTGCCGGGGAGGGACGCCGTTTCAAACACGCCCTTTCTGCGCGTAAGCTCACGTGCATTTCTCGCCGCGTCGCGCGCGCGCTGTGCGGTGATCGTCTTGATAACAAGATCTTTGGCTTCCTTGGGATTTTCTTCGAGGTAGGTGCCGAACGCGTCGGTAACAGCCTTTTCTACCTGCAAACGCATGGACGAATTGCCAAGCTTGGTTTTGGTCTGACCCTCGAACTGCGGGTCGGTCAGCTTGACGGAAAGAACGGCGGTAATGCCCTCGCGCACGTCCTCGCCCGCCAGCTTTTCGTCGTCCTTAATAAGGTTTTGCTTGTGCGCGTAATCGTTTATGACCTTGGTAAGCGCATTTTTAAAGCCCACAAGGTGGGTGCCGCCTTCCTCGGTATTGATGTTATTTGCGTACGTATAAATGAGCTCGTTGTACCCCTCGTTGTACTGAATGGCGTACTCGACCTCGCTGTCCTTAAACTTCTTTTCGCCGTAAATGACGTCACTGAACATGGTCTGCTTGTTGCGGTTGAGGAACTCGACAAAGTCCTTGATACCGCCGTCAAAGCGGAAGGTATCGCGCGCCTCGCGGCCCTTGCGGTTGTCAACAAGCTCGATTTCCAAGCCCTTGTTAAGATACGCCACCTCGCGCAAGCGGGTGCGCACCGTGTCGTAGGAAAATTCAAGCGTTTCAAAAATCTCGTCGTCGGGGAAGAAGGTTACCTTGGTGCCCGTCTTGTCGGTCTTGCCTGCCTCGGCAAGCGGCTTCATGGGCACGCCGCGGTTGTAGCGCTGACGGTAAATCTTACCGTTACGGTAAACCTCTATGTCCAGCCATTCGGAAAGCGCGTTTACGCACGATACGCCTACGCCGTGCAAACCGCCCGACACCTTGTATCCGCCGCCGCCGAACTTACCGCCAGCGTGCAGCTTGGTAAGAACGACCTCGACGGTAGACACCTTCTCTTTGGGGTGGATCTCTACGGGAATACCGCGGCCGTTATCGGTTACGGCCACCGCGCCGTCGCGTGTGATTTCCACCAAAATCTTATCGCAATAGCCGGCAAGCGCCTCGTCGACGGAGTTGTCAACTATCTCGGTGATAAGGTGATGAAGTCCGTGTTCGTCGGTAGACCCGATGTACATACCGGGGCGCTTACGAACGGGTTCAAGCCCCTCCAAAACCTGAATGGAACTCGAACTGTAACTGCCGTTATCTGTCTTTCTTGCCATTACAAATCTCCTATTTCAAGCATAAATTTCAGTGTATTTTCGCGGGCGAAAACCGTTGCGAAAGCGCGGATTTTACCCACGATTACATTATACCATAAAATACGCTGTTTTCAAAGCGTTTTAGCATAAATTTAGGCGAATTATTAGATTTTATTTTTTGGTATATGCCGTCAAATGCCCACAAATGCGCCTAAATGCCACGCCGCATACAAATCGAACACTTTTGCATATTGCAATTTTCGAGCACACAATTAAAATTTTGCACTTTACGCAAACAAAAACACGCGCCGCAATAGCGCGTGTTTTTAATCCTTTATAATTCTGAATTCCGAATTACGTTTTACAATCCATATTGTGAACCAAACCGCAACGGCGACGAGAATAATTATCGATATCAGCTGCGACGGCGACAAATATCCCAAATAGTCGCCGCGGTTGTCCCCGCGCAAAAATTCGAGACAAAACCTAAATATCGGGTATGCAACCGAATATATAGCGAACTTGCGGTGCTTAACAAAGTGCAGCACAAGCGCAAGTACAAAAAGTCCCGCCGATTCAAACAGCTGCGTGGGCAGCACCTTGTGTCCGTGGTGATAAATGCCCGCCTTCGGCACATCGGGGAATAAAATTCCGAACGGGCCTGTTGTTTCCATTCCGTAGCAGCACCCCGCCATAAAGCAACCTATTCTGCCTATCGCGTGCATAAGAATAAACGGCACGGTTATCATATCCAGCCACTGCTTGGCAGTATACCTTGTGTTTTTGCGAAAAAATACAAGCATAGGAATAAGCGCCGCAATGCCTGTTACCACTCCGCCGTAAAACATCATACCCGCCAGCTTCATTCCCCCATTTTGTGGGATCTTGAACAGCGAGTCAAAAAATATCGTCCCTAAAAAGCCTAATCCCAAAGCTATAACCAGCTTTGGGATTATGTAAAACAATTCCTCCGAAAAACGCGTGTCCTTGCGCAGCTTAAAGATAACCGACAGTATAAACACAAGCACGCCTATCATAGCGCACAAAGAGAACGAAGAAAAGCTTTGGGACCCAAGGGGTATGTTAGGATACATAATTCCGTATAGGTCGTTGAACGCTATCCTGCCGATAAATTACCGACAAAGTTACGCGTTGGGTGTATTGTTATTGTCCACCGAAGGGGGCGGAGTCTGACCGCCGACAGGTGTTTTAACAGTGAAAGCAAGAATTGTGCCGACGCCGAGCAAGACAATCGCCATAATAGACGTCCATGATTGCCAGTAGCCCATTTTAGTACCTATAACAACGTAAGGTATTACAATAGCAGCTGTCGCAACGGCTAAAAGAATGCCGCCGACCATGCTGTTCTTAAAGCACAAAATCGCACCGACGAGAGCGCAAACAAACGCAGTTATTCCCAAAACCCAAACAATCGTAGAATAGAAGCCCGACGTGTATAAATCAAATGCGCTACCTTTTATCTCCGCATCCTTTGCGTCCTCTACAATAGCGCAAATGGATAGCTGAAGGGTTCCGAAAAACGACATAACCGCGCCGATAATGCCGAGTATACCACCTGCTATCGATTTAGTCTTTGCCATACATTTTTCTCCTTTGCGAGGAAAATTTATGCGGGCGCCCCGCACATTATGCTACCTCACCGTAATATTATATACAAGTTTATTCGGAATGTCAATAGTAATCGAAAAATATACTTTAAAAACATTCCATGACTGCTATGCCGCAACGGCTACATAACGGACAACTTGTCGGCGCCTAACCTTTGCGCAAGCTCCTTTGCCGCATAAAATCGGTACGAGGTAAAAGCGGACTGCGCCCCGAATGTTTGAGTTGCACACTCACCACGAAACCGCGAGGCAAACCGCTTGTCCGTAACAAAAACATATGCTTTAGGCAAGGACGACAAAAGCCGTTTTAGCGCCGCCATACACCGCCTTGTGTATCTTATTCCGTCAAGGTTGACTATCACGGTCTTGTCGGTTTTGCCGCATGTTTTTTCCAAAAACTGTACGGTGCGCCGCTCCGTCGCCGATAACTTGCGCATCTTCTTATTTGGATTTATGCCGAACTTTTCTATATCGGCCGGAAGTAGCTTGTCGCCGCACAGCGCCCGCCTATACCGCAGGTAGTCGCAAACCCGAAACGAACCAAACGGCACGGGCGCGTAAGCAAAGTAGTTGCGCCCGTTCTCGCTTGCGCAAAACAATACCTCTACATTGTCGAGCAGCACCGCCCCCTCGATAGTCTTGATATACGCGCGTTTTGCCCGCGCCGAGCCTAAACAAAATGTAACCATATGTACGATTGTTGCCCATACAACCGCACTTTATACACTGTTTACAATTCCTAATTCCGAATTCCGAATTCCGAATTCAAATAAATCTTATTCTTAGGCACCTTATCCGCCGAATATAACGGAATTAAATCGTCTATATCAATCGGGCGAGGCTCGTCTAAGATATTAGCCGCAAACGCCAACTCGCCTATTATTTGTTGTGGACTGTATGTCTTTAACAACCGTTGTGCGCTGTCGCCTTCGCTCTTACTAAGCTTCCTCCCGTCGGCGTCGCACACAAGCGGAATATGATAATACTGCGGCGTAGGCAACCCAAGTAATCTTTGCAAATATATTTGCCGCGGCGTGTCGTATAATAAATCGGCGCCGCGTACCACCTCTGTTACGCCGCTTTCGCCGTCGTCTACCACCACGGCAAGCTGGTACGCATACACGCCGTCGCTGCGCCTAATTATAAAATCGCCACACTCTGTTGCAAGGTTTTGGCTTTGCTTGCCGCAAATGCCGTCGGTGAACGTAACAACCTCGTCGGGTACGGATATCCTGAGCGACGGCTTGACCCGCTTTTCGCGGTCGGCTTTTTGTTCGGTCGAAAGGTTTTTGCACGTTTTTGGATACAGTATACCCCCGTCGGGCAAGCGCGTAATTTCGGGCGCATGCAGCTCGGCGCGCGAGCAGTAGCACGGATAAATTTGCGTTTTCGCCGCAAGCTTTTGCTCGGCGGCTTTGTATGCCGCCGTACGTTCGCTTTGCCAAAGCATAGGCTCGTCGCTCGTTATGCCCACCGCTTGCAGCGTATCGATAATATCGAGCGCGGCGGAGCGCGGACAGCGCAGCGCGTCCAAATCCTCTATGCGAATAATAAACTTGCCGCCCTTGCTCTTGGCAGACAGATACGCGAGCATAGCACACAAAAGATTGCCCGCGTGCATAAACCCGCTCGGCGTCGGCGCAAATCTTCCTATAACCTCGCTATTATTCATAACGATATTTTAACATTTTTTTGTTACAAAATCAAGGCTTTGTAAAAATGGTAAACCTAAATACTCTAATCCTTTTGCTCGGTCACGGTCATGCCACCGTCATCCGACTCATATGTACCGCCTTGACCGTCCGTAAAAATACGTTTTCCGCCGCCGCCGCCAACGTCACGAATATATTTATTATTGCCGTCATCGTCCTTGATTTTGTATAAATCGCACTTTCTAAACGTACTACCACCGTCCGCAGTTTCCCACCACTCGCCTTTATCGTCCTTGCATTTCGCATAAATATCCTTTCCGTTATAATCAAGAGTACGAACTTCACCGTTCTCATCAACAACTTTATACACCTTTTTATTCGCAACAGTAGAAAATTCGACATTAGTAGCCGCACATATTATCAACATAGTAACAATAATCAATGCGATAATAATTATTGCAGGAATCCATGACCAAATGTATGCAGCTTTTCCAAGTGCGTTGCTCTCATATCCGTAACTGCGCGAGTACCGTAACAACAACCAGCTCACGCCCCCGCATATAATTCCTATTACAAAACAAACTATTACTTGCGTGGAATAATTAAATTGAATTGTTTTAGAGGTATTATCATAACACCAAATGTTTATCGGGCTTAATGTAGTAATTAAATATCTTAACGCTATTATTATTGTCACATACGACATTATAGCCAGTACGTTGCCAAATAGAGCGCTACAACTTTTATCTACTCGCTTAACAATATATGTATTGCTACTTGATGTCTTTAATGAAGAAGACGATTTATGATAATCGCCACGCCACCTCCGCTTATATCGTATAACTGATGCAGATATCATCAAGGGCAAATATACAACGAATAATGCAAAAACAAATATTATACGAAGCGGCTCGGTACTAGCAACATACGCAAATTCCACTATGTTTTGACGATAGCCCTCTATATTGCTATATAGCTCATATCTGATAATATTAAAAAGATCGAATGACGTAATACTTATAATAAAACCAGCCAAACACAAGCCGGTCATAGCCCAAGCTATAAAGCCCACTGCTCTATTACCATTGAGCAACATTAATGCAAGCAATATCGCCATTACGGGAATACCAATAAGAAAGAAATACAGTCCTTCATACATGAGCAACAAAACGATTGTTACATATCCAATTCCCGTAAAAATAAAAGACACATATTTTTTGCTCTTATCCCTAGCAAATAATGCAGCAAAAAATACAAGCAAGATAACAGCAATCCCCATCACAACAAATGTAATCATATTTTTACCCTCCATATAATATCCTAAAATGGGATATTTAAATTATACCGAAATGGTATAATAATGTCAAGTAACAACCACTATTTTTTGTAAAATTATGCGCCTTAAAGAACTACGCAAACAACATAATATCACGCAAGTCAAGCTCGCCATGGATTTGAACCTAAATCAAAACAGCATTAGCAGGTACGAAACCGGCGAGCATGAAGCGGACTACGCAACGCTGATTGCGTTTGCCGATTATTTTAACGTATCAATCGACTACCTACTTGAACGCACAAACAATCCCAAGTTAAACAAATAACCCTTTGCAACTACTGCAAAGGGTTTTATTTTTTATAAGGTTGAGATCCTTCGCGTTGCTCAGGATAACAAAAAGCAGCTGCGGCAACACATTCACGTAAAGGTTTTTTGGCTACTTTTTGCCTATGAGCCGATACGAGCGCCGTTTGAGTTTAGTATATAAAGTCAAAGCCATCTTGTGTTAAACGATAACACTCCCCCATAAGGCAATTTGATAGTTCAATCAAGCCGCTGTCCACTAAGCTGTCAAAAGCTTTTGGTAAATTGTCAATGACTTTCGGTTCATGGCTGTTTTGCAACCTTATGATTTCATGACTCGTTATTACGTCGCCGACGCGACTTTTTCTATCTCGAAACAAATCCATTATAACTTCTTTTGCCTGCTCTAAGTAGTCGCTGTCAGCTCCGTCGTATATGAAATCGTACCCAGCTTGCGTCAAAGCATAAACATCGCCCATTATGCCTTTTTTAAACTCAATCAGTCCATCGGCAAGTAGTTCTTTAAGCGCATCGACGAAACAATCAGCGACCTTTGGATTCGACTGTTTGATATGAAGGCGAATTATGTCATTATCATCCATGGCGTGTTCGATTCGTGCTTTGCGATCTCTAAACCAATCCATTATAACTTCTTTTGCACTGTTTAAATGGTTATCTTTCATGATTGCTCCTATTGCATATACCTAAAATAATTCACTAAGCGCCGTTTGTACTGCTATCGCGCCGTCGGCAGCGGCGGTGGTTAGCTGGCGCACGGTCTTAAAGCGGCAGTCGCCCGCGGCGTAAATGCCTTTTATATTGGTGCGACATTTTTCGTCCGCTATTATATATCCGCCGTCGTCAAGCGCGACGGGCGCGAATATAGCGTTGTCGGGCTGCTGCCCTATCGACACGAACAATCCGTCCACGTCCAGCGTTTGAGGTGCGCCGTTTACATCCAGTTTGAGCGCGGTAAGTTCGTCGTCGCCCACAAGCTCGGTCACTTTGGCTTTTGTGACAAACCGCACGTTGTTTAACGCTTTGGCACGCTCCACAATAGCCTGCTCGGCTCTGAACTCGTCGCGGCGGTGAATTATATACACAAGCGACGCCACACCCGCAAGATACATAGCCGCGCTGAACGCGGCATTGCCGCCGCCTACTACCGCGACAGTCCTGTCCTTAAAGAACGCGCCGTCGCACAGCGCGCAATAACTGACGCCGCTGCCGATAAGTCTGTCCTCGCCCTGCACGCCCAGCCGCTTATGTTCACAGCCCGCGGCAATGATGACCGCTTTGGCTTGATACTTGCCACAGTCGGTAACAACTGTTGTGGAGCCTTCTGCGGGGACGATTTGCAGTACGTCCTCGCACTTAAACGTTGCGCCCGCTTTTTCCGCTTGGTCGAACAGATCGGAAGCGAACTGCGCGCCCGATATGCTGACAATCCCGGGGTAGTTTTCCACCATAGGCGCGTCTACAATCTGACCGCCGAACGCGCCGCGCTCGATTACGAGCGTTGATTTGTTCGCCCTGCAAGCATAAACGGCGGAGCTTAAGCCCGCCGTTCCGCCGCCGATTATAATAAAATCGTACATTGGTTTTAATCCTTATTAATAATATCGAATTAATTCTTGTTTAAGAATTTACGAATTTCCGCAACGCCCGAATACTTGGCGGTTTCGGTACCATTGGTGACTACCAAGGTAGGCGCCTGCTTAATGCCGTACTTTTTGGCGCTGTCGGGCTGAGCCGTCGCGTCCACTATATCCACCGCTATCCCCGCGTCTTTAAGCATGGGTATAGCAACCTTGCAGTTGGGGCATGTAGGCGTGGTAAACAGCTCATAATGCACATTGCCCGTTATTTCGGACTGCGCGGCAACCTCTTTCTTGGCAACGCAATGTCCGGTGTGCGGGGTGTCGTATTTCATTGTGTTGTAAGTTTTGCGGTCCTTAAACTCCTGCGCCTTGCCGTCGTTCCAGTTTTGCACGGGACGGTAGTAACCGGTTATGCGGCTGTTGACCTCGGTCTTTGCACCGCACTTGGGGCAAGTGTACACCTCGCCCGCGATATAGCCGTGGTCGCGGCATACCGAGTACGTGGGCGAAAGTGTGAAATACGGAAGCTTGTAGTTTGACGCAATAGTGCGCACCAGCTTTGCCGCCGCCTTCCAGTCGGGAAGCTTTTCGCCGAGGAAGGTGTGGAAAACGGTACCCGAGGTATACAGAGTTTGCAGCTCGTCCTGAACGTCGAGCGCACTGAACACGTCCTCGGTGTATCCAACCGGCAAGTGCGAGCTGTTGGTATAGTACGGCGTGCCGTTTTCGTTGGCGGTGATGATTTCAGGATAACGCGCCTTGTCATGCTTGGCAAGACGGTACGTCGTGGACTCCGCAGGCGTCGCTTCAAGATTGTAAAGGTCACCGTACTGTTCTTGGTAAATGACCAATCGGTCGCGCATATGGTTAAGCACGTCCTTGGCAAACTCCTGTACGCGCGGGTCGGTAAGGTTGGCTCTTAACCATTTGGCGTTGAGTCCCGCCTCGTTCATACCTACAAGTCCGATTGTGGAGAAGTGGTTGTTGAACGAGCCGAGGTAACGACGGGTGTACGGATACAAGCCTTCGTCCATAAGCTTGGTTATGATATCGCGCTTGATTTTGAGCGAGCGCGCCGATATGTCCATAAGCTTGTCCAGCCGTGCGTAAAAATCCGCTTCGTCTTCCGCAAGGTAGGCAATGCGCGGCATATTGATGGTGACAACACCGACCGAGCCGGTGCTTTCGCCGCTGCCGAAGAACCCGCCCGACTTTTTGCGCAGCTCGCGCAGGTCAAGACGCAGGCGGCAGCACATACTGCGGATGTCGGACGGCTCCATGTCCGAGTTGATATAGTTGGAGAAATACGGCGTGCCGTACTTGGCGGCCATCTCGAACAACAATTTATTGTTTTCGGTCTCCGACCAGTCAAAGTCGCGGGTAATGGAATACGTGGGTATGGGGTACTGGAAGCCGCGGCCGTTGGCGTCGCCCTCGATCATGATTTCGATAAACGCCTTGTTCACCATATCCATTTCGCGCTTGCAATCCTTGTACTTAAAGTCCATGGGCTTGCCGCCGACAATCGCTTGCTGTTCGGCAAGGTCGGGCGGGCATGTCCAGTCCAGCGTAATATTGCTGAACGGCGCCTGCGTGCCCCAGCGCGACGGCGTGTTCACGCCGAAAATGAACGACTCGATGCACTTTTTAACCTCGCCGTAAGTGAGGTTGTCCACCTTGACGAACGGCGCAAGGTAGGTATCGAAGGACGAGAACGCTTGCGCGCCCGCCCATTCATTTTGCATAATGCCGAGAAAGTTTACCATTTGGTTGCACAGCGTTGCCAAGTGGCTTGCGGGCGACGAGCTGATTTTGCCGGGGAGTCCGCCCAAGCCCTCTTGTATGAGCTGACGCAGCGACCAGCCCGCGCAGTAGCCGGTAAGCATGGACATATCGTGAATGTGTATGTCCGCGCTGCGGTGCGCATTAGCTATTTCCTCGTCGTATATTTCCGACAGCCAGTAGTTGGCGGTTATCGCGCCCGAGTTGGAAAGAATAAGTCCGCCCACCGAATAGGTAACGGTGGAGTTCTCCTTGACGCGCCAGTCGGTCGATTTGACGTAGCTGTTTACAAGATCCTTGTAGTCGAGAATGGTGGATTTCATATTGCGAATCTTTTCGCGCTGTTTGCGGTAAAGAATGTACGACTTGGCAACGTCGGCATACCCCGCTTGAATAAGCACCTGCTCGACGCTGTCCTGAATGTCCTCGACGGCAACTTTTCCGTTCTTGACCTTGCCCGCAAAATCCGCCGTAACACGCAACGCGATAAGATCGATAACGTCGTCGTTATACTCCTTGCCTACCGCCTCGAACGCCTTGCGTATGGCTTGGCTGATTTTAGAGATGTCAAACCCCGAAAGCTTTCCGTCCCTCTTGACTACTTTGTACATTTTTTACCTCCAATGTGTATGTCAAAAAATTATCATTAGTTAATGATTATAACCGTTATGCGCGGTTTAAAACACCATAGCCCCTATGCGCCGCTTACGCCTTTTGCAACACGGCATATTAAAGCGCGAGAACTTGTTCATTATATCACCATGTTATAATCTTTGTCAATAGTTTTACCACAATATATTGTGGTTTTTAAATTTTTTTTGGCACAAGATACACAATATATTGAATTATAATTATTATTTACTATCAACACATGACTAAACCGCAAGTTTTAGATTATAGGTAAATAACATACTAATTATAGGTACATAACACAACAAAAAAACGGCGCTGTAATTTTGTAAGCAGCACCGCTTTGCTCTTGTTTGTTTTCAATCGAAAAAGTCTTTTCTTCTTTTGAAATATATGAAGCTGCCGACAGTAGACAATACGCAGTATAGCCATTCAATAATCGTCCAAAAGATAGTGCCGCCCACTTGCACGCCGCCGGCTGCCGTTATTATCAACACAGTCAGCTGCAATGTTGATAATACGGCAATGGCACAAAAAGAACAATGTAAGCAAATAACACCTGCTTTTTTGAATGATGAAAGCAAAAAACGCACAGCAATAAAAAATGCCGAAAGCAACAATAGCACCGTAGCGAATGTTAGAGCAAATTCGTAATCTATATTCCCAACCGCGAACAGCGCAAAATATTCGCTTATGCCTGCGCCAATAGAGTTTCGCACGCCACTCAAAAATACAATGAGCAGCATTACAAGGGCTAATATAAATAATGTTCCGGCGATAGCAAACAACCAAAAATAAATTAAAAACGCAAACCATCCGTCACTGCCTATATATTTTCCATAAACATACGGGTGCTTTTGACGATATTTTTCCTCGGTTTCTATCTCCAACATAGTATATGTTTGAGGCGAGCCGGTGAACAAAAACTTCCTTTTTTTGAAATAAAAATAGCCAAATACTATGGCAAACACATTGAAACATATTGCGTGCAAACTTAAAAGCAATGTAATGGCGTTAATATCCCCCATGCTTATATCCAAAATCAACGTCAATAGCATTATCGATGTGTAATACAAATAAAAAATCCGCAAGCAAACGGTCGCATGACACCTAAAACGAGCAAGCATTTGGCGCACAACAATTCCAAAAATTGAGAAACATATCGTTAACGCGCCAAAAATCTTGTAAAATACAAGCAACGCTGTCACCTGCGTATTATCGGTCGATAACATAACGATCCCCATTATCAAAAGCAACAGCGAACATAAAAATAAATAAAAGTATATGGTAAAATAATACCACTTCATTTTAGGCAAACTATATTCAAACACTTTTTGCTCGACCCTTTGCGAAATCGTAGGATTATCTTCCATGTGTCACCTTTGCTTCATTTTACTAAGAAATTAGTATAGATATATTATATATGATAATACTTAGTATGTAAAGCATTTTTAAGAAAAAATGTGGTAAACTTTCTGTATGGAGAAAAATATTTCTACAAATAGAATAAAGAGCTTACGCGAAGACCGCGATTTGCGACAAATAGATGTTGCGCAAGCAACAGGAATTGATCAAAGGTCATTGTCAAATTATGAAAACGGCAAGACTAACCCCGACAGCTATGCCATTATCAAACTTGCCGATTTTTTCGGGGTAACATGCGATTATCTTTTGGGCGTAACTGATACTAACCTATCTACACCTAAGGAGGTCATTTTAGAGCTCGAACAAATAGAAAAAAGGATAGAAAATATTAAGAGATATTTTTCACGTTCATAGGTTTTATAAATGAAAGATTTGAATAAAAGTTTTACTGCACAAAAAAACGGCGTTCGTATGAACACCGTTCTTTTTGTTTAGCTATAATTATGTTAATCGAAATTATTTGATTATCTCGGTGATAACGCCCGAGCCAACCGTTCTGCCGCCTTCGCGGATAGCGAAGCGCAAGCCTTTCTCGGCAGCGATCGGGTGGATAAGCGTAACGGTCATAGTTACGTTGTCGCCGGGGGTAACCATTTCTACGCCCTTCGGAAGCTCGACCAAGCCGGTAACGTCGGTCGTGCGGAA
>JAIEBI010000034.1 GCA_029070965.1 Clostridiales bacterium | reverse complement strand
GAAAAAGAATTCGATTACGGCTTTGTTGTTTGGCACACGTCCGTCACGGTTGACAACTTGACCGTTATTGATACTTATACGACCAAAACCGGCAACAGCAAGGGCGCTATTTCGCTCACTTGCAGGGCAGAAGACGGTACTATTATTACAGTCCGCACGACAGTATTAACTGACGAAAACGGCGAAGTAATCAAGGAGGAGATGTACGCAGGTAAGACTATTAATGTAAAAGGCATTGTAGATTATTACAAGCAGGAAGGTCATGACACCGGTAACTACCAAGTAAAAGTTTACCACCGCGACCTCATCGAAATCCTCAACTAAGAACAATCAGTCACTTTTGTCACTCTTAGCGTAGCGAAGAGTCAACCATCAATTCCGAATTCATAATTCCGAATTCCGAATTATCCAACATCGGTTTTATAAAAAATAAAACATAAATTTTAAAAAGGAGAAGCACATGAAAAAATTTCTCACATCGGCCATTGCGGCAGCATTGGTTGCAACCTCGGTAGGCGCGTTAGTAGCTTGCGGTAACAGTAACGACGGCAATAATAATAAGGATGCCGAACTTGCCCAAAAAGGTCTTGCTACCGTAATCCAACTTACCGAAAACATACCGGAGGAAACGCCGCAAAGCTACACTGTTATTGGTCAAACCAACGCAGGTAGTAAAAGGTATGACGTAAAATGGTCTGTTAGCAGCGAATTCCCCAGCTACGAAACCTACGTTTCCGTCGGTGATAAGGATTCGAGCGGAAAGGTTACCATCAACATTACAAAAGCTCAGGAAGTAGTAGAATACACACTTAAAGCTACCGTTACCGTCGGCAAGGCGTCCAAGTCGGAAGAGTTTAAGCACAAGATTCCTGCCGCCATAGCCAACGAAAACCAAACCGAAGTTACGATTAACTTCAAAGCCACAGATAGAGCGGAGCGAACAAACTTCACCGCTACCGAGCAGGTTTGGGAGCAGAACGGCATAAAGCTTACCAACACCAAGAGTAATTTTAACGACAGTTCTACAGGAAGCGGCACCGACGATGTCCGCCTTTACAAGAACTCCGATGCGAAAATCGAGTATCCCGGCATGTCCACTATCGTTTTCCATACCACAGGATACGATTACACCACGGCTTTAAAGACGGCTCTCGATGCGACTGGGCTCGGCACTGCTACGATAGCGGAGTTGCAAGAAGGTCAGACGTACGTAACGGACGTTACGTTTGTGCTTACCGCACCAGTGGACGCGATTGAGTTTACGCTGTCGGCAGGGCAGGTTAGACTTTCGTCTATCGACGTTATAGCCAACAAAAACGGCGCTACCGATCAAGATAGAGTTAATGGTGCAAACGCGGCACTCGACCTTACCAACAAAACATTTACGGCAGCAGGCACATACGACCTTCCCGCCGAAAAGCTTGGTGCAACCGTAACTTGGGCGGTAAAGGGAACTTCCGCAAACGTTGCTATTGAGGGTGGCAAGCTTGTTATAAGCAGCATGCCCGAGTCCAATGCCGAGGTAACCCTTACCGCGACTATCACTTGCGGTACGGCAACTCCCGCAACCAAAGATATCACTATCACGCTTGTACCGCTCGGACTTGAAAACGACGGCACGCAAGAGCATCCTTATACGCCTGCCGAGGCATGGCAGGTTGCTAACCTTCTTACAGCGAACTCTGCCGACGAAGTATATGTTAAGGGCTATGTCGTCCTTCCCGGCACGTACGCAGGTTCGACGTACAACAATTTTGACAATATGTATATTGGCGATACGTATGACTCATCCAAAACCTACAGCTACGCCAACTACACAAACGGCGAGTACGGTGGAATATTCTACATATACAGACCGAAGGCCACCGGTGACTATTTAACGGCGGACGGTCTTAATGCGGGCGACGAAGTAACGTTTAGAGGTTATCTTACCAACTATAACGGCACTTCGCCCCAGCTTGCAAGCGGCGGTATTTGCGTTGCGAGAAAGGCTGTCGAAAAATCCGACGAAGATATAGTTAAGGAAGCAAAAGCAGCTCTTACGCTTGCTAAAACAACCTTTACTAAGGTCAACGAGGAAATGGCGCTTGAAGCTACCAAAAAGGACGCCGAGCTTACTTGGAAGATTAAGGACGGCGCCAACTTTGTTACCGAAACCGATCTTATAAAGATAGCCGACGGCAAGCTTAAAGTCAAGGCTCTTCCCGCCACTGCTACCACTGTTACGCTTACCGTAACAATCAAATCTAACGACGTAACCGACACTAAGAGCTTTGATATTACAATCGAAGCGGCTGTTACTGAAACTACGCTCACGCGCAAGCTCGCATTGTTGCAAACCAATCTCGGCAAAAAATTGTATTTCACCGGTACGATTGATGAAAATGGCCGTGGTACAACGACAGAGAATGTTACAGATGCTGCCGACATTGTTATTACGTCTACGGACGATGGTTATACCTTTAAGGTAGGCGACAAGTATCTTGAACTTGATAAAGATCACAAACTTGTATTTGTGGATGAGTCCACCGCAAAATGGGCATATGATGAATCCAAGTCTGTATACACATGGACAATAGGCACTACGGTATACTATCTTGGAACCTACAATACATTTAATACCATAAGTGCAAGCACAATTAACTATGCTACAAGTGCAACCAATTTCGTTACATACTTTGAGGACTCCGCCAATAGAACGGACGCGCAAAAAATTGCCGACGCACTTAAGTTAGTCAAGGCTCAACTCGATAACGTCACAGAGACGGGCGAAGTAACCCTTCCCGTTTCGGCTATCGCCGGAGTAACGCTTACTTGGAAGCTTGCTGATGATAATAGTGCAACTGGCGTAACGGTTGCAGACGGTAAGCTCAACGTATCCGCGCTTCCCGAAGGCGAAGACGCTACCGTTAAACTTACAGTAGAAGCTACATGTGGCACTGCAACGGCCCAAGAGAAAAATGTTACCGTTGTTTTAGAGGCGCTTGCGGCTGTCAACTACGGCACGGTAGCTGAACCGCTTTCCGTAACCGAAACTCTTGTTATTACCGCCGAGCAGTGTAAATCGAGTAACAATGTAACTAAGAAAGTCGTTACTACGACGGGTATTGTTGCCGATATACCTGCGGATAAGGGTAGTGGTTATTATCAGTATACGTTGAAAGACCTTACGGATTCGACCAAAACCATCATAGTTTATTCTAAATGGAATTTGCGTGATGATGTTGTTACCCCTACGCAAAATGACGTTGTCATAATAAGCGGTTACATTAAAAACTATAACGGAACTATCGAATTTGCGGCCAATGGCAGCACGTACGTATACGTCGAGAGCAACGTTCGTGGCACGTCCACTATCACGCTTACCGAAAATGAGGATGTTACTGTTACCGGTCTTACTGCAACCGCAACTAACGGCAGTGAAGTAACGTTCACAGTTCAAGTTGCAACTGGCAAAGAACTTGCTGGGGCGAACGCCGTAAAAGTTAACGGCAATGCACTTCAAGCTGAGAATGGCAGCTACAAGTTTACGGTTGCAGGCAACATGACTGTTACGATTGAAACCCAAGTTGTAGGCGATACAGCTCCGGAACTTCTTAAAACGTTATCTTTTACGAAAGCTGAAGCTTTTAGTAGCGCATACACGACCACAAATGATTTTACAAAAGATGGTATGACTTGGACTATTGCCAACTTTAATAGCAATTCATCAAACGGTGGTTGGGATTTTATAAAATGCGGACGCAAGGGTAATGCTAGCACGGGTACAATTACTACAAAAGAACCGGTTGCTGCGACATTGAAACAGGTTATAGTAAAAATAGATGCTGCAAGTAGTGTTAATTACTTCAAGCTTTTGATTGCTGATAATGCGAATTTCGACAATGCTGTTGAAGTGGAACTTACTATCGCTACGGGCAAAAATACGTTTAATGTTCCAAAAAACGCGCAAGGTGCTAACAAGTACTATCGTATCGTGATTGATTGCGCATCGGGTGGCAGTAACGGTTTGGTAACGCTTAGTAGTGTGGAACTTTGGGGCAATGAGACGACAACGACACCTTCTACGCCCGAAGAGACCGAAACTCAAACGCTTAGCCTTCCCGAAGCTATCGTTAACGAAGACTAATCCAAACTGAAACACAAAGTAACAAAACAAAAAACAGCTTTCCAATCGGAAGGCTGTTTTTTTGTTGTATAAATTTTTGTACTCCGAACGTAGCGAAGTATCTAAACCTTATTTAACATTCTTAATTCTTAATTATCTATTCATGTTACGTATTGACAAAATAGCGTCGATATGGTAAAATTGTCTTATGAAAAACATCGCTATCGTAGAGGATGAGGACGCGGCTGCGGCAGTGCTCACGTCGTATATCGAAAAGTATTCGGCGACGACGGGGCAAAGCTTTAACGTGGTGCGGTTTAAGAGTGGCAGAGAATTTATTGCCGATTACAAGCAGGTATACGCCGTCGTGTTTATGGATATCCAAATGCCGGGCTTGAACGGCTTTGATACTGCGGTAGCGTTGAGAAAATTAGACAAAACGGTTTCGCTTGTGTTTATCACAAGCCTTGTGCAGTTTGCGCAAAAGGGGTACGAGGTAGACGCCGTCAGCTTTCTTGTAAAGCCTGTCAGTTATTTCGATTTTTCTTTAAAGTTCGGCAAAGCGCTTGATATCTACGTGATGAACGAAGAACGAGTATTAATCGTCAAGTATCGGGGCGGTATGTGCCGTATATCTACGGACAAGCTGATGTACGTGGAAATAATAAGTCATAGACTGTATTATCATTTGATAGACGACGTTATAGAGGTAACGGGCGTGCTTTCGCAGGTGGAAAAGGAGCTGGGCGAGTACGGTTTTTTGCGCTGCAACAAATGTTATCTCGTCAACCCGAAGTTCGTCATAGGCGTAAAAGGGTCGGACGTTACCGTAGGCAATACGGTGTTGCAAATAAGCCGTCCGCGCCGCGCGACGTTTTTGGCGGAGCTTGCAAACAGATATGCAGGCTCGGGTGACAAAAAATGAACGTGATCGACGTCGTATATGTATTTTTGAAAATACTGCTGCAATTCGTTGTGGAATTGTACGTGTTTTATGCGCTTGTAACGTTAAAGCTTAACCGCGCCAAATACTTTGTGCTAAAAGTTGTAGTCGGGTTTGTAGTTGTGCTCGCCGCGGCGTTTTGCATTTCGTTCTTTTATGAGCTGTACGGACAAACCGTATGGGGCAGGATACTCGTATATTTGTTTTTGTTCGGGCTGTCTACTGTGCATGTCAAACTGTGTTTCGACGAGGATTACAAGACGGTGCTGTTTTGCTGTTCTTTGGCGTATGCGGCGCAAAATTTGGTGTATAAGCTGTTTCTTATATTTTGGTGTTCTGGAATGCAAATCGGACTGTTCGAGTCTTGGCGGAATATGTACGATTTGTATTTCAGGCTGACGTATTATTCGTTTTATGCTGCAATCACGGCGGCGATATATTTCTTGTTTATACGCAAACAAAACAACAGGCTGAGCAACGGCAGATTCGATTTGAGAATGATGACGGTGTCGCTGCTTGTGCTTTGCATAACCGTCATACTGTGTTCGCTCGACGACGTGTATTTCGGCGTGTTGAGCGCAGGCGCGGAAAACAAATACGACATATACGAGCTGTTTGTGCTTAGGCAAACGGGCAACGCGTTTTCGGTAATGTGCTGTGCGATAGTGCTTACGCTTATGTCCAAAACGGTTGTAGAGCGCAATCTTAAAACCGAGGTCGAGTATTTGCAGCATGCCGTGCGTCAGGGCGAACGGCAGTACGCCATATCCAAGGATACCATCGATCTGATAAACATAAAATGTCACGACATAAAGTACAAGATAAACGCGTTGTTTTCGGGCGACGACAGGCCTACGGCGGCTGAACTGGACGACGTACAAGAGAGTATATCCATATACGACGCGCAAGTAGAAACGGGCAACCGTATTCTTAACGTATTGCTTACCGAAAAAAATTTGTACTGCGAGCAGAACGGCATAACGTTTTCGTGCATGGCGGACGGCGAAAAGCTGGCTTTTATGAGCGCGGGCGATCTCTACTGCTTGTTCGGCAATATCATAGACAATGCGCTCGAAGCGGTGGGCGGTATTGCAGAAAAAGAACGTCGTGTTATCAACCTTGTCGTTAAATGCAAAAACAACATGCTCGTCATTCAAGAGGACAACTATTTCGACGGTGAGTTAAAGTTCCTCAACGGGCTACCACTTACTTCAAAGCAGGACAAAGACTATCACGGCTTCGGCACAAGCAGTATAAAAATGATAGTGCACAAATACGAGGGCGAGCTGTCTGCGTCGGTTACCGACGACGTGTTCCATTTGAATATAATTATACCTATTATAGACGCCGAACAGCGTGCAACAAGTGCAAAATAGGTAACAAAATTTTAATTTGAGAAAGTATATTGACTTTTTGTCGCTTTTTCTTTAAAATATAGGTGATGAAATACGTTCGGATGATTGCCGCGCTTGCGGCGGCGCTAACGGGACTAATGTTGATCGGTTGCGGCAATAATGCGCAGCCTGTTTTCGGTACGCCGCATTCTTCGGTGGAGGGCATCGAGGATAGATACACAAACGAATCCGACAAAGTAGTCGACTTTTCAAAAAATAAAACTTCCGATTTTTGGGCGGCACACGGTTACCGCAACGGCGGTATGTTCGATTGCACGTGGAGCCGCGACAACGCAGTTGTGCAAGACGGTATCATGAATATGTCGGTGACGGGCAGTGCCGGTAATTATTACGGGGCGGAATACAGGTCGAGTAAGGATTATTCTTACGGGTACTATTCGGTGTGTATGAAAGCCGCCGCGTGCTCGGGCGTTATATCGTCGTTTTTTACATATACCAACAGGCCGCAGTGGGACGAGATAGATATCGAGTTTTTGGGCAAGGACACCACAAAGGTGCAGTTCAATTATTTTACTGGCGGCGTCGGCGGGCACGAGTACGTGCATAGTTTGGAGTTCGACGCGTCGCAGGACTTTCACGAATACGGCTTCGATTGGCAAAAGGATAGCATAACATGGTACGTGGACGGCAAGGCGATATACAAAGCGCAAACGGATATCCCGTCATCGCCGGCGAAGATAATGGCTAACGTGTGGAACGGAAAGGGCGACGTTTTCAACCGCTGGTGCGGTAAGCTCGACCAAGGCGGCATTCCCGCAACGGCGTCATATCAATGGATAGCTTATTGCGCTGACAAATAATGTTATAAATTAGATATTATACCCCAGAGCTGGTTACCCACCTCTGGACTCGCTCGCTTCGCTCGCAAGTTCCGCTGCAAGCAGCGGGGTATTACACCAAATTTGTCTTCGTCGCATTTTTGCTCCCGCAAGCGGGCAAAAATGCTCCTCGAATAAAACTAATTTATATATAAGGAGAAAATGTATGAACAAGAAAAAACTCATGTTGACTGCAGTTGTATTGGCAACCGCATTCACGGCCGGTACGGCGCTTGCCGCGTGCGGCGGAGACGACCCGAAGCCCAAAAAACCGCTCACCGACGAACCGTTGAGCGCAACCAAAATTGTAGATTATACCTCGGGAAGCGCTGAGGACAGAGCGGAAACGTTCGCTTCGGGCAGCAAGGGCTATTCGTGGGAAAACGGCGAGCCGTTCAACGTATGGTGGAAGCCCGATCTTGTCACCTACGACGGCGGCAAAATGTCGCTCGGTCTTGCCGAAATGACGGAAAAAGAGCAGACATGGGATGAAGAACAGCAGAAAAACGTGGATTGCGTCGCGGAATACTACGGCGGTGAAGCGCGCACCGAGCATTACTACGGCTACGGCGATTTTCAGGTGCGCATGAAGCCCGCTAAGGTAGTCGGCACCGCGAGCACCTTCTTTACCTGCACAGGCCCGTACGACGTTTGGTATGAAGAAGACGGAGAGACTGTTAAAAGAAAGAACGACCACGACGAGATAGACATCGAGTTTTTGGGCAAGGACACCACCAAGGTGCAGTTCAACTACTTTGCAAGCGGCGTCGGCGGTCACGAGTATATGTACGATCTCGGCTTTGACGCGTCGCTCGAATACCACGATTACGGTTTCCGTTGGACGGAAAACGATATTACTTGGTTTGTAGATACAAAGCCCGTTTACAAAGTCGAGCGCAAAAATATAAAGAAGGGCGAAAGCTGGCCCGAGGACCCCGGCAGAATAATTATGAATTACTGGTGCGGAACTCAAAAGGCAGCTTCTTGGATGGGTAAATTCGCCGACGATTATTCGGGCAAAGCCGAATATCAGTACGTTAAGACGAGCGCAGAGGCTCAACCCGATCCCAATACCGCGCATATCAAGGACAAACCGCCCGTAGAAATCGACGTGCCCGAGACAGGTTGGACGGATATCGATTACAGCGGCTTCGGCGGTTGGTCCGGCTACACGATAGACAAGACCGACGGGCTTACTATATCGCACGATACCGCAAAAACCGGTTATGCTTGCGAAGGCATGTCTTTGGCGGACAGCTACAGCTGGGTCAAGTTCAAAATCAAAAACAACGACGAGACAAATGCCGCCGATGTGAGAATAGACGTCAAAAAGGAAGGCGGAAAAGGCGGCGTGGACGCCGTTAAGCCCGCAAACGAAAAAGTGAGCGTCAATACTGCCGACTCCGCTGTCATGATTAAGCTCGACGCAGGCGAGGAGCAGGAAATTGCGGTCAAAATAAAGGATATGCTTGTCGACCAATTGGTCGTATTCCTTAATTCCATGGATTCGACAAGCGCCACTGCGGGTAGCATAACCATTACCGAGCTTAAAGGTATTATCAACGGCGAGACTCCTCCGCCGGCAGACGAGTCCTTTGTAAAAATCGGCGACAACGAAGTGTCGTTTTCAGGATCGTTGTACGACATTACAACCGCCGAGGATAAATCGTCGATGACGGTGGAATACGCCGATCTTTCGGGCAAGAGCTATGCGAACATCAATACCTCCATTGCCGACTTTGTAGCGGACAACAATACGTTTACCGTAACCATAAAGAACGAGGGCGAGCAAACCGCAAAAGTTCGTATCGATATCGGCTGCAATACGGATGACGGCAGCACTCAGCCCGATGGCACCAAAAACAATTTCTGCAACGCTTCCGCCGAGTACGAGGGCACTATTGTAGCAAGCGACAACGATTATATTTACGGCGGCGGAGATTGGGTGCAAATCGCGGCAGGCGAAACGATTACCGCAAAAATCACGTTCACTGCTAACGTTGCGAAGGATATTAAGTTCTTTATCGATTCTTCCACTTGGGACGACGAAACGACGCATACCGGCAAGGTTACGTTCTCCGATATGAGTTTGAGCAAAGTCGAAGTTACGACACTCCCCGAGGGCGAGGGCTGGACGGCGATTTACCTTAGTGCAATGGGCGCGTACCCCGATGGCGATGAAGTTTATTCCAAAGAGGTTTCGGCGAATAGCGTTACAATAATCCACGACGAAAAGCCTGTTGCCGGTGCCAATCTTAACGTTTCTCCTGCCTACGGCGCGAACAATTTGGTTCACATGAAGATAAAGAACAATGTGAACGAAGCCGCTAAGCTTTGCATCAACGTTCAAAATCCGGGTTGGGATTATAGAACCGTCATAACAAGCGCAACTGTTGACGGAACGCCTATGGACGTGCCTGCAAGCGGTACTACTTGGGACGGTATAGTTGTTGATTTGGCCGCCAATGCCGAGATTATACTCGAAATCGGCGTTGGGGACGGCGCCGGCAATCTTTGCTTCGGTCTCAACAACATGACGGACGGTGCAGCAAGCGGCAACATCACTATCAGTGAAGTTTGCATGAAATCGACATCGCAGCAGGTTGTCGTTGTCGAACCCGAGCCCGTAGAGGGTACGGCTCTCCCCGAGGGAGAGGGCTGGATCGGTCTCGACCTTACCGGTCTTGCACCCTCGATAGCCAATACCTACGCAATGGAAAATGGAAATGCCGAAGATAACAGCCTTAACACCGTTCAGATAACGCATACGGAGCAAATGGCGCAAGGCACGTATCCCAACGTCAATATGGACGTAAACTACGGCACGCAAAACAAGCTGTATATGGTGATAACAAACAACTCCGACACAGCGGCGGCCGTAAAAATATGCGTTCAGGAAAAGACAGGCTATTCCAACACCATGACGAGTGCGACGGTTACGCGCGACGGAACGGCGGAAAACGTTTCGGGCATCGAATGGGGCGCCAACTTTACTGTGGCGGCGGGCGAAACCGTTGTGTTTGAATGCATTTTCAATCCCGCGACAGGCGAAACTTTGGCTATCGTGCTCAACGAAAATCCCGACGGTAACGCAGCCGAGAGCGGAGACATAACCGTTTCCAAGGTTGCAATCACAAAAACCGCTCCCGTCGAGGACTGATAATCGGGTGTAAATATGTTTGCTAACAAGGCAAAAAAAGGCAAAAAGCCGTTTTCGCCCAGCGTAAAGATAGTCATTCTTTCCGCTTGCATTGCGGTCATTATGCTGATTACAATACTGCTCAACGTGCTCATGCTCGGCGTCTATAACGCCGAGCTGACGCGAGCAGTGGGCAAGGCCGCCGACCGCTTGGAGGGCGATAAAAAGGGCGCGGACGTAAATTACGTTAAAAGCGATTTCGCAAGCGCGAGTGAGCTGTACGAATACGAGGAAAACCTTGTCGCTCAAATAGCGCAGGAGGGCGTAACATTGCTCGAAAACGACGGCCTGTTGCCGCTCGCAAAGGGTACTATGCTCAGCCTTTTCAGCCATTCCTCGGTCGATCTTGTAAGCGGCGGTTCGGGCTCGGGCTCGGGCAGCTTTGAGCTTACGCTCACGCTCAAACAGGGTTTGGAGGACGCAGGGCTCAAAGTCAACGAAACGCTGTGGAACTTTTACGAGAGCGGCAATGGCTCAAAGTATAAGCGCGGCGTGGGCGTAATAAATTATGGCGTCGATCTTGATTGGCGCATAAACGAGTGCCCTATAAGCGAGATAAAAAGCGACAGCGCTGTCGTAAGTTCTTTCGGCGATTCGGTTGCTATGTTCGTGCTTTCGCGCACGGGCGGCGAGGGCGGCGATCTTGCGCGCGACATGGCCGCTTATTCGGGTAAATCGGGTAGCCACTATTTGGAGCCCGACGAAACCGAGCTCGGAGTTATCGAATATCTAAACAAAACGTTCGACAACGTTATATTGCTTGTCAACTGCAACAATGCGCCCGAGCTCGGCTGGGTAAAAAACTACAAAAACATCAAAGCCGTAGTCAATTTCCCGGGGGCGGGCAGAACTGGTACGCGCGGTCTGGGCTATGTGCTTACCGGACTTGACAAGGACGGCAAAGAGATATCGCCGTCAGGTCATTTGGTAGATACTTTTGTCTACGATAATTTTTCTTCGCCCGCAATGCAAAACATGGGCGACTTTGCATACGACGGTACCGATTATTACTACGTCAATTATGCCGAGGGCATTTACGTAGGGTACAAGTACTACGAAACGCGCTACGAGGACGTCGTTAAAGGACGTGCGGGAGCAGGCGATTACGATTACACCTCTACGGTACTTTACCCGTTCGGGTACGGGCTGTCGTATACGACCTTTGAATGGTCGAACTTTACCGTAGGAGTAGCGGCGAACGGCAAGATAAACGTTTCGCTTACCGTTACCAACACGGGAACACGCCGCGGCAAGGATACCGTGCAAATCTACGTTAGTTCGCCGTACACCGACTACGATATAGCTAATGGTGTGGAAAAATCGTCGGTTTCGCTTGTTGGGTTCAAAAAGACCGATTTCATAGCGCCTAACGGGCATGAGGACGTACATATAACGCTCGACTTAAAGGACTTTACGTCATATGACGCCAATGGCGCAAAAACGTATATCCTCGACGCGGGTACGTACTATATAACCGCGGCGAGCGACGCGCACAAAGCGGTCAATAGTATTCTTGCCGCACAGGACGTTACGTCCGAAAAGCTGGTAGGCGAGGGCAACCCTGCGTTTGTCGGCACGTACACGCAAAACGAGCTTGACAAAACCACTTACGCCGTAGGCGTAAACAACGTCGCAATTACCAATCTTTTCGACAATGCGAGCCTTACAGATACCCCGTACCTTTCACGTTCCGATTGGAGCGTTATGGATAACGACGGGCTCAGATACGGCACGGCGTCGGATAAAGCGAGCGGCGCGGAGATAGGCGGCAAGCAGTGGTCGCACAGCATAAGCAAGGAGCTTAAAGCTGCGCTCGATTCCCGTTCGTCGCTTAATCCCGCGGAAGGGACTGTTACCGCAAAATACAAGTTCGGCGCGGATAACGGTGTAGATCTTGTCGACCTGCGTGGGCTAAGCTACGACGATCCGCTTTGGGATAAACTACTCGACCAAATAACCTTGTCCGAGCTTGCCGAGCTTATAGACGAAAGCGGATATTACACGATCGAAATGCTGTCTATCAACAAACCGAAGGCCATTGATTTGGACGGTCCTGCGGGCTTGAATGACGTAGAAGGCCATGGTTCGTCCGATATAGGCAAGGGACTCAAAGCAATGACGTGGCCGAGCGAATATATGCTTGCTTGCACATGGAACGAAGAGCTTGCCGAAAAGATGGGCGACGGTATGGGTGAGGACGGACTTTACAGCGGCGCTGCGGGCTGGTACGGACCTGGAATGAATATTCACCGTACACCGTTTGCGGGCAGAAACTTCGAGTACTATTCGGAGGACAGCTATTTCAGCGGCGTGCTCGGCAAAGCGGAGGTTCACGGCGCGGCGAACAAGGGCTTGTATGCCTTTGTCAAGCATTTTGCGCTCAACGATCAGGAAACGCACCGCGACCAAATGGGTATCGTCACTTGGGCGCAGGAGCAGGCTATTCGCGAGATATATCTAAAACCGTTTGAGATGACGGTGGTGGATAACACGGTCACAGTAAGGTATAACGAGCCCGAAAAAAACGCTTCTGGCGATATAAAAGGGTACACCATGAAAACGTCCGAACTGCCTGCGACTTTTGCTATAATGTCGTCGTTCAACAGGATAGGCGCGACATGGGCGGGCGGAAACTATAACCTTATTACGGGTGTGCTTAGAAACGAATGGGGCTTTAACGGCTTTGTGCTTACCGATTACGAAGTGGCGTCTTATATGCACACGAATCAGTGCATTGCCGCAGGCGGCGACGCAAAGCTTAAAGCCGATAACATTCCGGGAAACTTTAAATTCGGTTTTTCGCTTGAAGGCGACGCCGAAGGTCAGGCTTACGCGCGCGAGGCTGCCCATCACATTTTGTATACTGTGGTCAACTCTTCGGCAATGAACGGGCTTGTTCACGGCGTAAAAATCGTGAAGGGATTTGCATACTACAAAATAATCGTAATAGTGTGGGACGTGCTTGCGGGCATCGGTTTAGCAGTTTTGGTGTTTTTACTTATAAAACATGTGCGCTCAGTCAAATCGAAGCGTGTCGAGCAAAATAAAGAGTAGTTAATAAAGTTAATAATAAGAAAAGAGTCGCTGTTCAAGACAGCGGCTCTTTTGTGTTTCGGTGTATTTTGACGGAAGCATGTTGCTGCTTCAATTTTTAATCAGCCTTTCGTGCGCGGCGTAATCGGTGGAATCGACGCGAAGCGGGGAGATTGTGATGTGTCCGGTAAACGTGCCGTCGGTATCCAGCTCCAAATCGCTTGTGCCTTTGTAAAGGCTGATAAGGCGAGGCATTACCATATCGTTGGGCAAGAAGTCGAACGTGTCGCTGTATACCTTTCCGCCGACTTTTGTTATAAGTATTTCGTCGCCCTCGGCCGGTACATTTACGTTCAGTATTTGCGTAAATTCAAGCAATTTGCGTTTTTCTATTTCGGCGAATATTCTATTAAGATTTTTGATTGCATTATCAAACGAGGAGTAGTCGGAGGATAGCGCCACACTGCGTACGCCGCAGTTAGACGCCTCGAAGCATGCGCCAACAGTGCCCGAATAGTGAATATCCGCGCCGAGATTAAAGCCGCGGTTTATGCCCGATAGAACAAGGTCGAACTTTTTCTTCATCCCTAAAATTGCAACACGTACGCAGTCGGCAGGGGTGGAGTCCACGCTGTACGCTTCTATGCTGTCAAAGGCGTCAACCTTTTTGACCTCGTAGCTGTTGTGTATTTCAATTGAATGGCTCGTTCCGCTTTGTTGTACCTTGGGCGCAAACACGCAAACCTCGCCTTTGGTCTTTGCCCAAGCAACAAGGTGCTTTATTCCTTCCGCGTAAATACCGTCGTCGTTTACAACAAGTATTTTCATAATTTATCTCCGTTTGTAGCTTTGTATTCGCCGAGCAGCTTATCCGCATCGTCAATGAGCGACTGCATTTCTTCCGGTGTATAGCACGTTGCGCCCGCCGACATACTGTGTCCGCCGCCGTGGTATTTGAGTGCAAGGTCGTTTATGCCCAAGTAGCGCGAACGCAAGCGTACGCGAATATTGTTCTTTTCTGCGTTGTCTATAAACGCTATCCAAATAAGGCTGCCGCGAATATATTTCAATTCGCCGACGGCTTCGCTGGCTTGTTCCAGCGTCAGGTGAAGCCTGTCCTGCGTAGCCTTGTCTATGTATATGTACGCAACGCCGCTGGGCGTTATTTGCAAGTGTTCGTATACGTAGGATTTCAGCCTGAACGCTTCAAGGTCGTCGGTGTACAGGTTGGCAAACAGCGTTTGCGTGTCTATGCCGATATCGAGCAGTGCGCCCGCCAGTCGCATTGTTTCGCCCGTAACGTCGTCGTGGCGGAACCGTCCGCTGTCGGTGACCATTCCGCAGTATATGTACGTTGCAGCTTCCTTAGTTATTTTCAGCCTGTCCTTAAACGTAAAGTAAAAGTCGGCTATCATTTCGCACGCGGACGAGCGGTAGTCCTCGATCCAGCACAAATCGCCGTACGGCTTGTCGTCTATATGGTGGTCTATCTTGATTAGCTCTTTCGCTTTTTTGTAGTTGCGGTTGGATATGCGGTCCGCCGTGCCTGTGTCTATAACTATCAGCAGCGCGCCGTCGTACACTTGGTCTATTTGGTCGTCGGGGATTTTGTCGCTGTCGTCGCCGCCCAAAAAGGCGAGGTGAGCGGAGTTATCGTCGTTTAACAAATATATGTGTTTTTGCGGATAGGTGGCGCGCAGTATGGCGACAAGTCCCTTTGTAGAACCTATAGCGTCGCCGTCGGGGCGGATATGCCGCGATACGATTATCTTGTCGTAGCTTTCTATCTTTTGCAGTATTTTGCTTTTGATTTCTTCGTTCATTGTTTAATTACTCCGTCGTTACAAGTGCGTCCAAATCGGCAAGCAAACTCATTGCGGTTGCCTTGTCTGGGACTATGCAGCCGCTTGCTTTTTTGTGCCCTCCGCCGCCGTACTTGACGGCTATGGGGTTAATATTGGGGCGGTTTGAACGCAGCTCGCAATGTACGCCGTCGTCGCTTTCGGTAAAGTTGACCCAAACGTGTACGCCTTTTATATCGCGCATAAGTCCGACAAGTCCCGTGGAAACAATGACGGTGTCGCTTGCGGGCAGATCCTCACGCGGAGTGTATATGTATGCAACATTGTTTTTAGTGAATTTGATTTTGTGCATATTGTCCGCTTTGTTCAATATTTCCGAAAAGTCCTCGGCGTTCAAGTTGTAGTTGAGAGTGTTCATGTCTATCGGCTGCGACATCAAAAACGCCGCCAGCTCAAATGTTCGTGCCGATACCGAATCGAATGCAAACCGTCCGCTATCGGTGACCATGCCCATATACAGCATTGTCGCCGATTGCAGCGACAGCTTCCAGCCGCACTCCTTTGCCATAAGGGTGACCATGCCGCATGCGCTTTCGAACGTGCTGTCAATCACTTCCACGTCGGCTACCTTGTCGCACAAAATGTGGTGATCTATGCGCACGGTCGCGGCGGCTGTGGCGTACCGCTTGTCGCAAACCATGTGCGCGCCGCCGCAATCCAATACGATAGCGAGGGCGTTGTTATAATATTCATCGGGGATTTCGTCCATAACCGCGTCGATAAACGGCAAGCGTGTGGCTTCGTCGCCGACCACATACACTTCCTTGCCTGCAAAATTATCTTTTATAAGCGCCGCAAGCCCAAGCTGGCTGCCTATCGCGTCGCCGTCGGGGTATGAATGGCGGTGAATGATTATTCTCGGATATTGTTTTATCAACTGCAATACTTGTTCGAACATGGTTACTCCTATTTGCGGCACTGTTTGCCGTAACAAAATATTTTATCATAATGCCATATATTTGTCAATACCCAATTTGTTTTTGGCTTGACAATCGGTGCGTTTTATATTACAATTATTGTGCAACAATGTTGAGCGATAAGATATAAGAGGATAGTATGAATTACGACGTTATTATTATCGGCGCCGGCCCGGGTGGGATATTTTCCGCCTACGAGCTGCGCAACAGCGGACTGCGCGTAGCGGTGTTCGAAGAGGGCAACGAGCTTTCCAAACGCAAATGCCCGATTGACGGCGACAAGATTAAGTCGTGTATAAATTGCAAAACGTGCTCTATCATGTCCGGCTTCGGCGGTGCGGGCGCGTTTTCCGACGGCAAATACAACATTACCAACGATTTCGGTGGCAGCCTTTACGAGCATGTCGGAAAGAAAACCGCATTGGAGCTGATGGAGTACGTGGATAGTATTAACGCCATGTACGGCGGCGCGGCTACCAAGCTGTATTCCACGGCGGGGTCGAATTTCCATAAAATTTGCACACAAAATAAACTGCATCTTTTGGACGCCAAAGTGCGCCATTTGGGTACGGACATAAATTACACCGTGCTTTCAAATCTTTACGCCGAGCTTAAAGACAAGGTGGATTTCTTTTTTAACACTCACGTCGGCGATATAAAAAAGACGGCGGACGGCTTTGAAGTCATTGCGGACAAAACCTATTCGTGCAAGTATTGTATTGTTTCGGCGGGCAGGAGCGGCAGCAAGTGGATGGAAAAGGTGTGTAATAGCTTGGGCATTGTCACGCATTCCAACCGCGTCGATATCGGTGTAAGGGTGGAGCTGAGCGCCGAGGTGTTCGAGCATATTACCGACGAGCTTTACGAGAGCAAAATTGTATACACGACCGAAAAGTACGAGGACAGAGTGCGCACGTTCTGTATGAACCCGCGCGGCATTGTCGTCACAGAAAACACAAACGGTATTATCACGGTAAACGGGCACAGCTTTGAGGACGAAAGCCGCAAGACCAACAACACCAACTTTGCATTGCTCGTGTCCAAGCACTTTTCCGAGCCGTTCAAGGACAGCAATGGCTACGGTGAGAGCATTGCGCGGCTTTCCAATATGCTTGGCGGTGGCGTTATCGTGCAAAAATTCGGCGACATGGTAAGAGGTCGTCGCAGTACGCAAAAGCGTATAGACGAAAATCTTGTCGTTCCCACGCTTAGCGCAACCCCCGGAGATTTGAGCCTAATTTTGCCTAAGCGCATTCTCGACGGAATAATAGAAATGATTTACGCGCTCGACAAAGTTGCAAACGGCACGGCAAACGACGAAACGCTTTTGTACGGCGTCGAGGTAAAGTTCTACAATATGGAAGTGGAAACGGACGAAAACCTCGAGGTCAGCCACAAAGGACTGTATATAATAGGCGACGGCAGCGGCGTGACGCATTCGCTTTCGCATGCGTCCGCAAGCGGCGTACATGTTGCGCGGCATATTCTTTCGCAAATAGCGTAACAAATCTTAATTTTTCGTATTGCAAGATTTGTGATATTGTTGTAATATGTGTATCGAAAGCGCATTTACAATTAATGATATTCTAATGAAAATCTAATGTTGCTTTAATCTATATTACTTGACAAGTATGCAACTGTATTGTACAATTCTATAAAATATATCAAAAGGAGAGGATGATGGATAAAAAGACGGTACAAACAATCATGTCCGTTGTACTCGGTATTGCGGCTTTTGTAATTGTTGCCGCGCTCGTATCGTTGTTTTTCGGCGCGATATTGGCTGAAGACCCCGTTGAGATTTCCGAAACAGCCGAAAGTGTGGAAAAGGTTCTTTTGTACGTAAAGAATTCGTCGATAGCGGTAATTTGCATCGGTATCCCCACAGTGGTGTGTTATTTCTTTACATTCTTTTCAAAATCCAAAAAAGCATTCGGACTTATTTCCGCGATACTCAGTCTTGTGCTGGTGGAGATGTGTCTCGGATTTATTTTCGACTTGCGCTCAATAGTACTCAAATTGACGGATGACGTAAGCACTTGTTATTCGCTGGCGACTGCGTTCTTTACTGATTTGATTGAGGTGCTTGTATCATGCTTAATTTCCTGTGCGTATTTTATCGTAGTTACGGTGTGCGCATTCCGCACCAAAAATCCCGCCGCTCAACCCGTGCCGACAGTCGAGCAAACGACGGTGGCACCGCCCGCACAAGGAGAGTAATCGTATGAAAAAGATTAAGGTATTTTTAGCGCTTATATTCTCGCTTGCGTGCATGTTTTCGCTGGTTGCTTGCGGCGGACGGGACGGTTATTTTGTTGACGACAGCGCCAACGGGGATATAACATATTATTCTTCTTTGGGCAGAGTATCGGCCAGTGTAGAGTTTCAAGTATATCTTCCCGAGGCGTCAATGTATGAAGTTTCTTATACGTTAAAGCTGTATTACTTGGATAGTTTGATAAATACGGAAACATTTACATCATCGGCCAAGTCAAAAGGAAATGAGATTGTTGATATCAGCAAGTATTGGAGTGTTGATTATTACGCCGGAAGCAATGTAAGCTCATATTATTTTGAAGTACAGGTCAGTAATATTACCGCAAAAACAAAGTCTTCGGGTTTATCCGAATACAGCGGATTTGCGATAGGCTTCGGCGTAGTGGGCGGCTTGACGCTTGTCGGATTAATAGTGCTGTTCATTATTCTCAACAAAAAAGGCGATAAGGCACAGGCGGAATAAAATCAAACGTAACGATATTGATTACCGACAAACTTTTCAAAACTCGGCAGGGCAGTCATGCTTTGTCGGGTTTTGGCTATTCGGTCGATTTAATACAATTTACTTGACATTTTTATATTTGTATGGTAAAGTATTATGGCTAAAATGCCTCAGTCTATGCAATTACCGAATATGTATAGCGATTAGATTAATAATTGCTATGGTAAACGGCAATCATGGCAAGAATTATTAAGAGGGTTTGTGGACAAAGAGTTTTCCGATTTCATATCCAAGGTGCTTGACAAGACGGACATAGTGTCGCTGATATCGCGATATGCTTCGGTCGAGCGCAAGGGCAACACGTATTGGGCTTGCTGTCCGTTTCACCATGAAACGCAGCCCTCGTTTTCCATTACGCCGAGCAAGCAGCTTTTTCATTGCTTCGGCTGTAAGGAAAGCGGCAATGCGCTGTCGTTTTTGATGAAGATAGAAAATATCGAGTTTATAGACGCGCTCAAAATGCTTGCCGAGCAGGCGGGGCTGGAAATGCCTAAGCCCAAAAACAAAACGTATACCCACGACCGCGTGGACAAAAAACAGCGCGAACGGCTGTACGAGCTTATGCGCGTCGCCGCGCGGCATTATTACGACAACCTAAGCAGTCCGCGCGCAAAAGTGTTTAACGAATATCTTCGCTCGCGTGAGATCCCGCCGGAAATGGTGCGTAAGTTCGGGTTAGGCGCAAGCCTCGATTTTACCGAAATGCTCGAATTTTTAAGGTCACAGGGCTATACCAATGAGGAAATGTACAATGCCGGCATTGCCGAGCAAAAAGACGGCAGGTATTACGACGTTTTCGGCAAGCGACTTATGTTTCCCGTAATAGACAATATGAACCACGTTGTGGCGTTTGGCGGGCGTACACTGGAAAAGGACGCGCACTTTGCAAAGTACCGCAACAGCTCGGAAACGTGGTTTTTCGAAAAGGCTCAAGTAATATACGGCGTCAACCTGCTGAAAAAGCTCAAAAATTCTGGCGCGCAACCGATAACGAGCGTAATCGTCGTAGAGGGGTATATGGACGTTATTTCCTTGCACAAAGCGGGGTTTAACACGGCGGTTGCAACGATGGGTACGGCGTTTACCACAAAGAATGCCCGTCAGCTGAAACAATATACCGACACTATCTATATCAGCTACGACGGCGATACGGCGGGACAAAAGGCGATAATGCGCGGGCTGGATATTTTGCGCGAGGTAGGACTTACCGTCAAGGTTGTACGACTGCCCGACGGGCTTGACCCCGACGATCTTATCAAGCGCGACGGCGCGCAAGGATACCAAAAGCTTTTGGACGAGGCTGTACAGCTTACTAGGCACAAGATTGACGTGCTTAAAGCGAGCACCGATCTAAACGATCCCGACAAAAAAGCGCAGTTCGCTGTGGAAGCGGTAAAGGTTATAAGCGCACATGACAACGCCGTCGAACAGGATAAGTATTACAATTACTTGTCCGCAGTTACCGGTTTTGCCGTGGACGACTTAAAGCGTCAAGCGCGTGACGACTTGATGGCTAAGGCAAAGCGTATGCAAGCCCAAGCGCCGACGCGCGACGTCGAAAGCGCGCAGGTTGACGAGGAGCATGCGGAGTATTCGGACACGCTTAAATTCTTTTTGGCGAGTATAATACTCAAACGCGATTACGTGAATTACGATAGAATTGTCACCGACGCTATGCCCGACGGCTTTTCAAAACGGCTGTATAACTGGTGCAGGCAGCACGAAGGCTTTGGCATCACCGACGTATTCAACGAGTTCGGATATGACAGCAAGCTGCTCAACGAGCTTCAAGATTACAAGTTCAAGCCGGGTGATGGCGAGCAAAAGTTTGTAGACGTTCAAACCGAGCTGTACCGAGAGGTGCTTACAAAAGAACTCGACAATCTTTCACATCTTCACAAAACAACAAACGACCCCAAATATCTCGAAATGGTAGGCAAATTGAACGTCGAGCTTGCCAAATTAAAGAAATACCGCAGTTAAAGGAGTGTACACATGAGAGGACACAAGGAAGCCAAAAAGCAAGTAGTAGAAGAAGTTCAAGCGGAAGCGCCGTATGCGCCGTCCGAAACCATTTCCACCGCGCTTAACGAATTACTTTCAAGTGCAACGGCGGACGGTATCGAGTACAACGCTATTTTGGACAAGCTCGTGCCGCTTGAAGCGGGTGCAAGCGATATGGACTACGCGCTCAAGCTGTTCGAGGATAACGGTATAAGCATACTTAAAGACGGAAAGAAAGCGCCCATACTAACTTCAAAAATGAACAACGCACTTTCCAAGCTGATTGCGCTCGGTAGGACGCGCAACTTTTTGTCGAACATAGAAATCGGGGAAAGGCTTACAATCGAGTGTGGCGCGGACGCACAACAGCTCGAGGAAGCAATGCGAATTATCCGCGAAAGCGATATAGAAATAACCGACGGTCAGGTCAAAAACGCCGAGCTTAAAAGCATTGACAGCCTTATCAGCGGCGAAACCAACGCCGACGATCCCGTTAAGGTGTTCCTTAAAGATATAGGCAGGATTCCGCTATTGAGCGCCGACGAGGAAACCGAGCTGGCAAAGCGCATGTCGGAAGGAGACGAGTACGCTAAAAACAAGCTTACCGAAGCCAACCTTCGACTTGTAGTCGCAATAGCCAAACGCTACGTCGGTCGCGGCATGCAGCTGCTTGACTTGATTCAGGAAGGCAACCTCGGCTTGATGAAAGCTGTGGAAAAATTCGACTATACCAAAGGTTTCAGGTTCTCCACGTATGCGACTTGGTGGATTCGTCAGGCCATAACGCGTGCGATTGCCGACCAAGCTCGCACCATTCGCATACCCGTGCATATGGTGGAAACAATAAACAAGCTGGCGCGCACCACGCGCATACTCGTGCAAAAGCTGGGTAGGGACCCTACGCCGGAGGAGCTTGCCGAGGAAATGGATTTGCCCGTCGAGCGGGTAATGGAAATCCAACGCATCAGCCAAGACCCCGTGTCGCTGGAAATGCCTGTCGGCGAGGAAGAGGACAGCCACTTGGGCGACTTTTTGGAGGACGAAAAGTCCAAGGCGCCGCAGGATTATGCGGAAGCGGGTATGCTCCGCGAACAGCTTGCCGCAGTGCTTAACACACTCACGCCGCGCGAGGAAATGGTTATCCGCTTGCGCTACGGACTGGACGACGCGCATCCGCGCACGTTGGAGGACGTCGGCAAGGAGTTCGGCGTAACGCGCGAGCGCATACGTCAAATCGAGGCAAAGGCGCTTCGTAAACTGAGAAATCCCACGCGCTCCAAGCGTTTAAAGGATTTTACCGACAAATAAATGAGCAAAAGGCTGGACTTAATCAAATCGCTCATAATCCCTGCAAGGGTCATTGCCGACGTCGGTTGCGATCATGGCTTGATAGCCGAATACTGTACGGCGAAAGCCGAGCGAGTTATAGCCTCCGACATTAGCGAAAAGTGCTTGCAAAAGGCAAGGGTCAGACTGGCGGGCGCAACCAATGTTACGTTTATATGTTGCGACGGGCTGGGCTACGAGTGCGACGAGGCGATTATTTCCGGTATGGGCGGAATACTTATTGCGCAAATTTTGCGGACGGCGGCGGTACTGCCCAAAACACTTATTCTCAGTCCGCATCGTGACGGCGGGCTTGTTAGGACAACGTTGCTTGATTTGGGCTATGGCATAGACTGCGATATTCCGATATACGACCGCAACAAGTTCTATTCGGTCATACGCGCGGATAAGGACGGCGGCGCAAGGGAGTTATCCCGCTTGCAAACTCTTTTCGGCTTGGACTGCGCTACGCCGAACGCCGAGCTGCAACGGCGGTTGGCGCAGCTATATACGGTGTATTCACGGGCACCAGCCGCCAACAAACAACAACTATCCGACGTAACGGCAGTAATGCGTTTGCAAAATATGCAACCATAACCTACGTTCTTAATATAATAAAGGAGAGTATCATGGACGAAAAAACCAAACAGTCGTTTAAAATGATGATCGCTTATCAAAAGAAGGACATTGAGCTTCGCAAACTCAACAACGTAATCGAACGCGACGAGGCGCTTGCCGTAATGAACAAGTACAAGCGCGCGTTTAACGATGCCAAGCGCGCAATAGCAGAGTGCGAACAGCAAGCGGGCGTGCTTTTGGATATGTTTGCCGAGCTGCAAAAATATATCGAGGATAACGAGTCCGCGCTTGCCGAACTGGAAAATACAGACAGCGGCGAGTCGGAGGAGGAGCTTGAACGCCGTGTCAAGCGGTTGGAAAGCTTAAAGTCCAAGTTCCAATCGGCAGACAAAAAGATGCACGACATACAAGACAAGGCAAGAGCTGTGTGTAACCGTCGCGCCGACGCGCTCAAAACGGGCAAGGCCGCACAGCAAAGATTTGCTGAAGCGCGAGAAAAACACGGCAAGCTTGTCAACTCCAAAGCCGACGAACTGAATAAGCTCAAAGCCGAGTTGGAGGAAATGCGCAAAGCGTTGGACGCCAAGCTTTTCGCAGAATACACCAAGCTGGTGGACGAAAATAAATTTCCGCCCATTGTTCGCGCATTTGCCGACGACAAAAAGAATATGTTTAACTGCGGAGGTTGCGGCTTGAATTTGTCGCAAAAGGGCAATGCGGCGTTGAACGATCAAGGCTGGTTCCGCTGTGAAAACTGCCATAGGATAATAGTATTGCTCGACTGATAACGAGGTGATTATGCAAAACATACGCAAGGCGGTTATACCGTGCGGCGGCATGGGTACAAGGTTTTTTCCCGCTACCAAGGCTATTCCCAAAGAGATTATGCCGGTTATCGATACACCCGTGCTTTCGCACATAGTAGACGAGCTTATTGCCGGCGGTATCGACCAAATTCATATAATACTCGGCGAGGGCAAGCAGGCGATTAAGGAATACTTTGTTCCCAATCCACGGCTGGAAAAGCAGTTGGCTCGCAAGCCCGAGGTGCTTGAAACGTTGCGGAATATAACCAAGCATGCCGAAATCACATTCGGATTGCAAAAAACTCCGCGCGGCAGCGGCGACGCTATTATGTGTGCAAGGGAGTTTACCGGCGACGAACCGTTCATTATGGCTAACGGCGACGACCTTATTGTAAGCGACATTTCGGCGTCAAAACAGCTTTGCGACGCGTATGTCAAACACCCCGCACTGGTGCTTGGCGTACAGCAAGTGCCAGAAACGGAAACTTACAAGTATGGCATAGTCGATCCCAAGAGCATCGACGGTAGGTTTGTGTGGTGCAAGGGTATGGTGGAAAAGCCCAAGCAAAACCCGCCGTCACGCTATGCGGCTATCGGTAGGTACGTGCTCACGCCCGAAATATACGAGCGCATCGAGCAAGTGCCGGAGGTAAACGGTGAGGTCAGTCTTACCGACGCCATTTATGCTATGATTAAAGACGGCAAGGTTTATGCATACGAGCTGGAAGGTAGGCGGTATGATATGGGCGACAAGTTCGGCGCACTCACCGCAACGGTTGATTTTGCGCTAAAACGTCCCGACCTAAAAGACAAGTTTGCCGAATACTTAAAATCGGTTGTAAACGGAAAATAATAAAATGTCGGAAAAAAGAGTGAATGCGCTTTGCACTGCAAATGTGCTTAAAGCAAAAACCGCTTGTGACAGAGTTATAGCTTGTTGCGATAATGTGCCGATAACGGACGGCGTAAAAATAGTTACTCCGTATACAAAATCGTTGGGCGGCGGAGTGAGCGATATATATTTGCCCGATATGTCGGACGAGGATTTGCTGGAAAACGCGTGCGACTATATATTATCCAACAACGCACACGCAGTGGTAAGGGCGGCGTTCGACTTGACGGAGGCGGGGATAATAGAAGCGCGGTACAAGCTTTCGCCGATTATGCTGTTGCACAAGCTTGGTATACTTGGGCAATGCACGATAGCGGGCGGCGTGTGTTTGGACAACGACGATTTAGATCTGATGGCGCAAGAGGGCGTGCCGTTGATTTTGTTACCGACAGCTGACGCAGGGTACGGTCACGGCTTCGCACCTGTGTGCGCGGCGGTGCATAGGGGAATGCATGTTGGAATAGGCACGTTTGACGGAAGGTACAACGCGAATGCCGACCTCGACTACGAAATGAAGTTTTTAACGCTAACCGCAAATGCGGAAATGCGCACCGAAAACGCACTTGATAAACCGACTTTAAAAAAGATTTTGGCATTTGAGTAAAATTTATTGTGTAATACGATAAAAATAAGTTGACAAAGTTCAATCGATTTAGTACAATATGTTAGCAATTGCGGTTATGGCGGAATTGGCAGACGCGCAAGACTAAGGATCTTGTGGTAACTCCGTGCAGGTTCAAGTCCTGTTAACCGCACCAACGGACTATCGTTTTCGATAGTCCGTTTTCGTTTGCGTTTTGAACTGTTTACAGCGTGGGAAATATATGCTATAATATAATCAACTACTAAACGGAGTTATTATAATGAAACTTTGCATTGTATTTTCCGGAATAGTCCTAACAAAATAAATTTAAAGGAGAATTATTATGGCTATTCCGGATAGCGGAAAAATATATCCTCGCAGTGAGGATAAGCAAACTATATATTTAAAGAACGTTATAACCAATCCGAATATTCAAGTCGGCGATTTTACGTTTTACAACGATTTTGTCAACGACCCGAGGGATTTTGAAAAGAACAACGTTCTGTATCATTATCCAATCAATCACGATAGGCTGATAATAGGAAAGTTTTGTTCCATTGCTTGCGGTGCGCGGTTTTTATTCAATAGCGCAAACCATACGTTGCGGTCGCTTTCCACATATCCGTTTCCAATATTCTACGAGGAATGGGAACACGGTATTTGGGCGGATAAGGCTTGGGATAACAAAGGCGACATCATAATCGGCAACGACGTGTGGATAGGCTATGAAGCGGTAATTATGGCGGGTGTGACAATAGGCGACGGTGCTATTATCGGCACGCGTGCAGTTGTTACCAAGGATGTGCCGCCTTATACCATAGTAGGCGGAGTACCGGCAAAACCTATTCGTAAGCGGTTTTCCGACGAGGTTATCAAGCGTTTATCGGAATTGAAATGGTGGGATTTGCCGCCCGAACAAATTTTGCCTATGATAAAAGATATTCAGTCGGGCAATGTTGATATATTGTTTAAAGACGAATAGAATGATAGGTGATATTGTATCTTTTGTTTTTGCCGAGGTGTTATATGAAACAAGACAAATTTTTAACTGTTTTCGCTGTGTTTGATGACGAGACACAGCAAAAGCTAAAAGCTTTGCAGGATAGCGTGTTGAGCTTGGGTTATGCGGGAACGCAAACTATGGGTATTCCTTTTCATATTTCGCTCGGTAGCTTCAAGGTCGAGGAAGAACAAGAGCTTATAACAAGAATAAAAGAAACTTGCTCGCGACGCAGTGAATTTGAAATCGACTTGAATAAAATAAATCATTTCAATAATCGAGTGTTGTTTATCGAGCCGGAAGACAATGTACAACTCCGTTGCTTACATGAATTTTTCGATAACAATTTTGCCGACGGTTTTTCTTGGCATGCGCACGCTACGATTTTTTGCGGCAGTGAGCAACAGGTAATACAAGCAAAGCGATGTTTATGTAGTATTTTCAAACCGATAAAGGCAAAGATAGTCGGAATTCAAATGGGGGAATTCTTTCCTACGAGAATGATAATAGAAGAAAAGCTTTCTTGATAAGCCCATAGTGTTACACGTTCAAGAGCAACTCCGCAAAAAGGTTTTACAAAAGAAACGGTTTTTCCGTTGTGGACGAAACTTATTCATATTACATATTGAGATACGGGTATTAGATATATCGATAAAAGGCGGGTAGACGGCTAACATCTATCCGCTTTGCTTGTTCATATACTATATAGTGTATATATACTGACGGTTGCATACACGCATTGCGCATATTATGATAAAATTTTCGCATAATGACAAACAACTTGTAAATTTAGTGCGAAATTTTGGTTGTTAAAAGGTATTTATGTTTGACAAACGCTTGCCAATGCGGTATAATAATTAGTACGTATCGGTTTTGGATTGGACAAAGGCGTCTGCCAATGCCGATATTGTCGTTAAAAAAATCAATCTTTTACGATGATTAAATTCGACAAATGGCGGCTGATTTGATGTAATCAAGCGGTAGCCGACCAACTGTTTTCAATCCACCCGATGTGTTCGGGAGTGAACAGTAAAGTAACGTTCGAGAGGATACATAATGACTAATACGGCTCGAAAGGCACTCAACAAAAAACTGATACTTATTTTGATGGCGGCATTGTTGGCGCTGGTTTTGGCATTGCAGGTTGTGTATGCGCCTGCCATTGTTTCCGCGCCCAATACCAACCACGGTGGCAATACCGAACCTACTGATAGCATGAACGGCGTGTCTGTCACGTACAAGCAGGCAGACAACGGCTTAGCCGGTTCGGACTATTTGCTTACCGACGAAACAGTCAGAGCCACGTCAAATAAGTCCACGCCTGCACCGAGCAAAGTTGTTGACGTTATTATATCCGTCGAAGGCACGCCCATGATGGACTATGCGGTAGGCAAACGACTGTCCGTCGCTCAGGCGATGTCCACCGAGGGTGGTCAAAAGAATTTGGAAAACCTCCGCCGCGTGCGCGAAAGCGTTGCAGGCGAGTTGTCGCAATATATTGTAGAACAGCGTTATGATTACAGTACGGTCATCAACGCGTTTTCAGCGTCCGTGCGCTACGGCGATATTGCCGCCATCGAGCGCAACAGCCGCGTCAAAAACGTAATGCTTTCCGAAACATATCTCGAACCGCAAGCGGTTACCGAAAACTACGTAGATGTTTATGAATCGGGTATATTCAATTCGTCTGGCGTGGGCTACGACGGTACCGGCACGGTTGTAGCTGTTGTCGATACAGGCACGGACTACACTCACGAAGTGTTCGATATGGAGCTTAACGCCGACACGCTTGCCATCAACAAGGACGCAGTTAAGGCACTTGCTCCCGCGCTTACCGCCACGTCGCTGTCGGCTGCGGAAGGCGAAACGATAAACGAGGACAATCTTTACCTTACGTCTAAGTTGCCGTACGCATATGACTATGCGGACAACGACGCCAATGTTTACCCGCACGAATCGCACGGCACCCACGTTGCAGGCATTATAGCGGGCAAGTCCAAAACTATTACCGGTGTTGCTCCCGGTGCGCAGATTGCCACGTTCAAGGTGTTTTCCGACTACAACAGCGGCGCAAAGACCGAATGGATTTTGGCGGCGCTTAACGACGCCGTATTGCTCGGCGTGGACGCCATAAATATGTCGCTTGGTACGTCGTGCGGATTTTCGCGTGAGGTGGACGAGGAACTTATCAACCAAGTTTACGACGCCATTAACGAAGCGGGTATATGCTTGGTCGTTGCCGCCAGCAACGATGCATCCTCGGCGCAAAGCAGTACTTGGGGTAACACCAACCTTGCAAGCAATCCCGATTCGGGCACGGTTGGATCCCCGGGTTCGTACAACGCCGCGCTTTCCGTAGGCTCGGTCAGCGGCGTAAAGACAAAGTACTTTATGTGCAACGGCAATGAAATCTACTTTAACGAATCGCGCTTGGTCGGTAAGACCGAAGCCAATGATTTTGTTGCGGGTATGCTCGGCGACCAATCGGAGGGTGAGTTTGAATACGTGCTTGTTCCCGGTGTCGGATTGCCTGTCAACTATACGGGTATTGACGTCGAGGGCAAAATAGCGCTTGTCAAGCGTGGCACAAACAACTTTGAAGAAAAGGTTCGCGTTGCAGCAAGCCGTGGCGCCAAAGGCGTTATAGTGTACAACAACGTTTCCGGTACTATCAGCATGTCGGTCGGTTCTAAGTTTATTATTCCGAGCTGCTTCATTACGATGGATCTTGCCGAAAACATGGTGGCAGCAGGAAAGGGAAAAGTTAAACTTTCCAAATCGTACCTTGCCGGTCCGTTCATGTCGGATTTCTCCAGCTGGGGATGCTTGCCCAACCTAATTCTTGCGCCCGACATCACGGCGCATGGCGGCGAAATCAACTCGTCAATCGCGGGCGGCGATCAGTACGATAAGCTGAGTGGTACGTCAATGGCATGTCCCAACCTTGCGGGCGCGCTCATATTGGTGCGCGAGTTTGTTAAGGAAAAGGAGCGCAAGGCGTCTACTATCGCCATACGCGACGAATCGTACAGCCGTATGATGAGTACTGCGACCATAGTCAAAAACGAGGAAGGCAACCCGTACTCGCCGCGTAAGCAAGGCGCCGGTATTGCCGATATTTCGCATTCTATCAATACAAAAGCATATCTTACTGTTGACGGACTTAATAAGCCCAAGCTTTCGCTTGGCGACGATCCCGAACGCACCGGTGTGTACGAATTGAAATTCAATCTTGTAAACGATTCTTCCGCTGCCGTTAGCTATTCGCTCGATCAGTACGTTATGACGGAAAGTATGTCCAGTGACGACCGAACCGTTTCGGAAAAAGCGCACTTGTTCACCGATACGACTAATACCTATAAGGTAAATACAAAAAAGGGCAGTGCTTCGATTAAAGGCAACAGCGTTTCTGTCAGCGGTTACGGAGAAGCGGAAATCACGGTAAAAATTCAGCTTTCCAACGCAGATAAGCAGTATCTTAACAGTCTTTTTGTAAACGGCATGTTCGTCGAAGGTTATGTGTTGCTCAAAAGCCAAAACACCGACGGCATTGACCTTAACATTCCGTATTTGGCGTTTTACGGCGATTGGGCGGATGCTCCAATGCTGGACGTCAGTGCATACGAAGTTGGCGAGTCGGCAGTTGACGATTCGGTGCTCGAAGAGGATAAGCTCAAACCCGACGTTCATGGCACGCTCCCGTATTCCGGTTTCTATTCGGCATGGGGTACGGACAATATAGGTTACTACGGCATGGGCGCATATGCGTTCAATGTAGCAAGTGGATACACTGCGCCGGTAACTCAAGAAAAGTTTGCTGCGCTTACCACCAATTCCGACGGCGATTACATGTTGTACATGATTAATGCCGGCTTACTTCGCTGTGCTAAACGCGTTGATATGGAAATACGCAACAGCGCGACGGGCGAGCTCATATGGTCGGGCGTGGATTATAACGCGCGCAAATCCCATTCGAGCGGTGGCGATCAGACCGGCGGTATGGTGCTTATTGAGTTAGACATTCGTAAGCTCGATTTGCCCAACAATGCTAAGTATACGTTTAATATGACTTGCTATCTCGATTGGAAGAAAGATAACGAGTATATCGGCGATTACAGCGATCAAGTGGATAAAATGAGCGAGTATAAGTACGGTAACAAAAATACGTTCTCGTTCGAATTCACAATAGATAACGAAGCGCCGCAAGTATCAAGTGCTGCCATACGCAAGGTTCAGTCGGGCAACTCTTACCGCTATTATTTGGAAATGGGCTTGTACGATAACCATTATATGCAAGGCTATGCCGTGTACACGTACAGCGAAAAGGAAATGATAAATGGCTATGAACGCCTTGCCGACGTAACCTCGCTTAGAAACGGTGTTATACCGGTGAACGGTGAGTTCAATTCCGAAACTTTATGCTCATTGGATATATCCGGTTATTGGAACAAAATTAAGGAAAACGGCGGCAAGCTTTACGTGACGCTGTACGATTATGCTAAAAACTCTGCATCGTTTGAGCTGGTTGTCAGTGAGGACGACGACGTAGCAGATTCCGACGGCGTTTTGGTTGTGACGCCTAAAGATGACTTAACTATCACCAAAAACCGTAACGTCCGCGATGACTATACGGTAAAGGTAAACGAGCAACTCGACTTTTCCACACTTATTACTGTTAAAGCAAATATCAACGACAATAATGATTCCGCACCTGTATATCAAGAAGGGTACTGGATGAAGGATCTTGTGTGGAAGATTACCGATCCCACGGTTGCCGATATTACTAAAGAAGGCGTTTTGACCGGATTGAAAGAGGGCACGACCGAGTTGATTGTACATACACCAAATGTTAGCGGGTACAATGAAAACGATCCCGAACACAGCCTTAAGTTTACAATCAAGGTAGACGGTCAGTTGGCCGGCGGACTGAAAATTTCAGGCGTGGAAATGTCCGCAACCTCGCTCAACTTAGAGCGCGGCGAAACGATTGTCATTACCGCAAAAATCAAGCCTTACAGCTACAGCGGCGACTTTAAACTAAAATGGACCACGACTGGTGCGAGCATTTTGTCGTTAAACGTTACCGATGACGGCGGTATGTCCGTAGAGGTAAAGGCATTAAAGAGCGGCTCTGCTACGGTCCAAGCAAACGTCGAGGGTAGTTATATTTCCGGCTATTGCGATATAACGGTATTGCAAGAATTTACAGTCAGCGACAATATCTACTTGCGTTCGTATACGGGGCGCGGTGGCGATTGGGTCAATGAAAATGGCGAGGTTGAACATAACGTCGTGGAAATACCCAAGGATTTGGGTGTGGCGTATATTTATCCCAGCGCATTCTACGGTAACGAGTACATAGAAAAGGTTATCATTCCCGAAGGCGTAACCTCTATTATGCGCGCTACGTTCTTCAACTGCTCCAATCTGCGTGAGGTAGTACTTCCGGAATCGCTCACTACCATAGAATACTTGGCGTTTGCCAACTGCAACAAATTGGAAAAAATCAATCTCGGCAACGTTCAATCCATAGGTGATTCGGCGCTTTGGGGCACCGCAATCGAAAATCCCGACTTGTCCAAGTGCACGTATATAGATAAATATGCGTTTGCGCACAGCCAAGTCAAAACTTTGGATTTGTCGCGCGTCGGTATGATAGGCGGTGGCGCGTTTGCGTACTGCACGGGATTAACATCATTGGTGATACCCGAAAATACCTCGCTAGAATATGACACACTGTATTTGACAAGTTCATCCTCGCCGAGAAACATTGGTGGCGTATTCGCGTTTTGCTATAATCTCAAAAAGGTAACAATCAAGTCGCGCACGGTAGGCGACAGTGCGTTCTATGCGTGCTTCGGGCTTGAAAGCGTTGTATTTGAAAACGACGTGGACGTAATAGGCGAAATGTCATTTGCGCACTGCTATGACCTTAAAAACGTCACCTTCTACGGCAAGGCATACAAGATAAGCGATTACGCGTTCCTTATGGACACCGAGCTTGAAGAAATAACCTTGCCCGACGGCTTGACGATATTGGGCGAAAATGTGTTTGCGCGCTGCCGAAAGCTGTCTACAGTAAAGATTTCCTCGGGCGCAACACTCGACAGCGTCAGCTTCGGCTCGCTTGGAGGACTCGACATAGAAGAATTTGTTGTGGAAAACGGCAATAAATATCTATCCTCCGAGGACGGTGTTTTGTACGACAAGGCAAAGAAAAAGCTTATTGCCTATCCCACGGCAAAGGCGTCCACCGGTACATTTACCGTACCGGACAGCGTGCGTACCATAGGCGCGTCGGCGTTTGCAGGGGTTGATACATTAAGCGAAATCAATCTAAACAACGTCGAATATATAGAGTCGGAAGCGTTCTTCAATATTATGGCGAGCAGCGACAGCGGCGTCGGCGTTGTAGATTTCAAAGGCTACAACAACGTTAAATATATCGGCGAATCGGCGTTTTACAGGTCGTTTATCGGTGTGCTTCCCATATCGGAAGATAACACTACGTACATAGGTGACATGGCATTCTATATGACCATATTGTATCAAGGAACCGACAGAGCTGCCAATGCTACTTTGAAGATACCTAAAAACCTCAAATATTTGGGCGACTATGCTTTTTCAGGCGGTGTATTTACGTCATCGACCTCTAACGAGCAATATGTCTTGTCAACGGAAATTACAACCGTCACATTTGCCGAAAGCTCGATAAAGCATGTAGGCAAAGGTGCGTTCGCGTACAATCCTTCGATTACAGCGGTTGATTTCGGCAACTTGGAGTCGATAAGCGAAAGCATGTTTGCAAACTGTGCATGGACTACCAAATCCATATTTGCTCAAACTGCCAACGGCATCAAGTCCATAACAATACCCGATACGATAAATACAATAGGCAGCAAGGCGTTTATGGGCGACTACTTGCTTTCCACCGTTGTTTTACCGGCAGGGCTTAAAGAGATTGCGGACAACGCGTTCAACGGCACGGCTATTACATCGATAGAGCTGCCTGACAGCGTGAAACGCATAGGCATGGGTGCTTTTGAAAATTCCAAGCTTCAAAGCGTTACGCTTCCGACGGCTACTACCGTAATTGGAAATAGAGCTTTTGCCGACACGCCTTTGACCGAGGTGAGCTACAAATCCGGAAAAGGCGCGGTCAAGACAATAGGTAACGGCGCGTTCAGAAATTGCGAGCAGCTTATTACAGCCGAGTTCCCGTATGCCGAAGCAATAGGCAACAATGCTTTTGCGGGCTGCAAAGCGCTTACTCAAATCGACTTGTCGTCGGTATTGACGGTGGGTGTAGCAGCGTTTGCCGATTGTGAAGCGCTTGGTGCAATTGTAATGAATAATGTTGAAACGGTAGGCGAGCGCGCATTCGCAGGTGCGCAAAACGTTACCGCTGTGACAATGCCCAAGGTTCAAAAAATCGGCGCTGAAGCGTTTAGCGGTACGGCAATAACAACGATTGAGTTGCCCGAATGCTTTAAGACTGCAGAAGATAAAGCGTTCTACGGTGCGAATGCACTTACGTCAATAACCGTAGACGATAAAAATACTGCTTATAAGAGCTTGGACGGCGGCGTGCTGTACAGCGTAAACGACAAGGGTAAATACTCGCTCGTCAGCTATCCTGCCGGCAAAACGGATAAAACCGACTATACGGTTTACAGCCATACAATCAAACTCAACGCATATGCTTTTAACGGAAATAAAACGTTACAGAGCGTTACTCTTCCCGTGTACATGCAAGTTATAGGCTTGTCGGCTATGAGCGGTATGGATTCGCTTACGTCGCTTACAATCAATGCTGTAAGCGCACCCATGTTGGAAAGCTATGCTTACATGGTTTATCCTGAAATCGACGACGCCAACAAAGGCGACTCCGAAGCGAGCGGCGACGTTGCGGGTGACGACGACGTCGAAAACGATAATGAAATAGTTGACAGGAACGACGGACAGTTCACCAATTTCTACGACAACTTTAACTTTGCTTTCGAGGATGCGGGTAAGGAGCAACAACTTAAAATTTATATTCCTTATAACAATAGCGGTTATAACAGCCGTATTTGGAAGCAATATGTAGGCAAGTGCCTGATTACTACTAACAAAGTACATGTCACGCTCGGTACGTTGGAAACTATAGAGAGCATACAAGCCGAGCTTAACAAGGATACGCACGACGCGAGCAATATCGCTAATCTTCTAAAAATATTCAATATAATCAGCGACGTCCAGCAACGGTTCATAACGGGCGACTATGATTACGAGTTTAAGGATAGCGATGATAACATTATCGAAACAATCGATGAGGATTACTACACTAAGTTGTTTGACGGTCAAGATTTCCATCAAGCCCTGTTGGATCTTCAAGGTAGGTCTGCCGTATCGTCTGTATCGGATAGTACGGGGTACGGCATTGCCTCCGTTACTTCGGACAGCTCGATTGTAACGTCTGTGGTGATTATTTCAGCGTTGTGCTTAATGCTGGTTGTGTCGCTATTAACTATTACCGCAAAAAGGAGGGGCAAATAATGGCTGAAGTCAAGAATACAAAAAAGAAGCCTGTTGCCAAAAAGCCCGCGCAAAACGCTGCGGACACGGCGACGGAAGAGCTTGAAAAGACCGCTCCCGAAGCTGCGGAACAGCCGATAGAGCAAGCCGTAACTAAAAAGCCCGCCAAGAAAAAATCGTCCAATCAAGCTGCAAAGACGACAATTTCCGAACAGCAAGAAGCTGCCGAGGAGGTGGTTGCGAACGAGGACGCGGAGATGGCTGAGTCAAAAGAAACCGCGCCGCCCACCGACAACGCCGTACAGCCAGTCGTAGCTGAGGAGCAAAAAGCGGAGGAAGAACCCAAAGCGGAGAAATCCGACGAGCAAAAAGAGCCGCCTGCACAAAGCAACAAGCCTGCCAATACTTCGGGCAAAAAGTTTGCGCTCAGCAAAAACATGATAATCATTTTGTCGGCTGTACTTGCGCTCATCATAATAGGCGTCATACTTGCTGTATGTCTTACGTCTTGCAAGAGTGGCGACGATAATAACAAGAAGTATACGGTAATGTTTATGGTTGACGGCGAAGTTATGACGACGTACACGCTGTCGGCGGGCGAGAAAATAAGTGAACCCAAAGACAATCCCTCCAAGGATATGTTCGCGTTTGACGGTTGGTACTTAGTAAATTCGAATAACTCAAGTCAAAAGCAAAAGTTTGTATTCGGTACTACGGTTTCGCAAAACATAACGCTTGTTGCTATATTCACCGGCGAATCGAGCGTAAAAGTTGAATTCGACCCCAACGGCGGCGCGTTTGCCGACGACAAACAAGTGGAGTTAATCGGCATTGTCGGTGCTTCGATGACGGCGCCTTCGGATGTGCCTACGCGTGTAGGATATTTGTTTGACGGTTGGTACACGGAAGCCGAATGCTACAATGAATTTGATTTCGGCGCATACCCCATAGAAAGCTTCACGCTGTATGCTCGTTGGAAAAAAGACGCCGATAATTTTGTATACATATCGTACTACGGCAACGGGGAATTGTTGCGCGTCGATCCTGTACACAAAGGTGAAGACGTGGAGTTGCCCGATTTCTTCGGCGACAACGAAGATCTTGTCGTGGGAGACTGGTTGTTGGAAGAAAATAACCTCAACAAGCCGTACACGGCAGGAAAAGCAATCGAAGACCTCGATTTGTATGTAACGTACTACACTAACGGATTGGTATTCTCCACTACAAGGACAAATGCAACGGTAGTCGGCTATGACGGCACTGCAACAGAGGTTATAGTTCCGTCCGTGTATAACGGCAGAAGCGTTACGGGCATCGGTTCTTACGCGTTTTACAGAACGAGTGGGCTTCCGGCTGTTACGTCTATTAAATTTCCCGATACGATTGTCACAATAGGTGAAGGCGCCTTTTACGACTGCCAGTATCTTGTGTCTGTCAATCTTACGTACAATGTTATTACTGTCGGCGATAATGCGTTTTATCGCAATATACGACTTAGAACGGTAGGCGATATATCGGGTGTGGAAGGCGAAAAACTGGGCGCCGGTGCGTTTAACGGTTGTAAGGAATTGCGCGCAATAACTCTGAGCGGGCTATTGACAAAAATCGGCGATTACACCTTTAACGATTGTACGTCGCTCTCCGAAATTTCGTTGCCCGACGCATTGCAAACTATCGGCAACTATGCATTCAGCGGCTGCACTGCCTTAAAGACTGTTTCGCTGGAAGCTTTTGTTGAATCGATCGGCGACAACGCATTTGCCGACTGTTCGAGCTTGACGGAAGTCAATATAGCAAAAACGAGCGGCGAGGTAGTTATGCAAGGCAATCCGTTTGCTTCTTGCCGTAACGTAAAGGTATACGTTCCGGCGGCGTTGCTCGAAGCCTATCAAAACAACACTGACAACTCTCAATTCAAGGATAAATTTGCGGCAAGGTAATCAAATGCAAAATAATGTTTCCAAAAAACGCAGAAATCTTGTTCTGTTCATACTGTTAGCTTTGGTCGCGGCACTCGGCATATTCGTGTTTGCGGCGTGTTCGGATGACATTAACGAGGATACGATTAAGAAGCGCGGATATAAGGTTGCGGTAACGTACGATTTTCAAGGCGGGACTGTCAACAACAAGGGTTCTGTTAGATTGCTTGTAAAAGAGAACAGCAAGCTTCCCGCGCCGAGTAAAAGCGGCGGTGGCGTAGGCATTCCGGCTAAGGCAGGTTATTCCTTTAAAGGATTTTATCTCGCCGAAATGGATGAAAACGGCAATGTTAAGCACGATGATGACGGTAATATTATCGTTTCCGATACTGAATGGGTATTTTCTGCCGATACGGTTGCAGACAAGGACGTTACGCTTTGCGCAAAGTGGTGGAATAACTACAAGGTAGTTTTGCACTACGGCAAAGATTACGCTAAGTCAACAAATATCGATTTGCCGCGCACAGTTGACGGCAAAGCTACATCTTTGTACGAATCGGCGTTTAGAGTTAAGGATTACACCTTCTTGTCATATAACTTTGTTCAGGACAGTACGGAGGAAGCGACCGCGTTGAGTAAATTCCCGTACGACTTTTCCACCGTTGCGGGCGACAGTCTTACAATAGACGTATGGGGACAATCGCTTGACGGCAACTATCAATTAGTCAGAGAAGCTAAAGATTTGTCTATTTCTTCTGTCGGCGAGGAAGCAAACTTCTATTTGCTTAACGATATTGATATGAAAGACGCCGTGTACGACGACGAAAAATCGTCAACCAAAATCCCTAAGTCGTACAAAGGCAAATTTATAGGCAACGGACATACGATAAGCAATTTTACAATGAAGATGAAAGCGCTTGACCGCACGTATGAAAACTTTGGTATGTTCAGAATGCTTGAATCAGGTGCCGAAATCACCGATGTCACGTTTAAAGACGTTAAGCTCAGTTATGAAGTGTCCAATACAGATATTACTCAGTATCATGTCGGTATTATTGCAGGACAATGCGCTGCCGGCGCCGTGGTGAAAAATGTTAATATCACGTCAACGAGCAGTGACAGTTGCACATTCGAGTATCTTATCGGCGTAGGCGTGGATAAAAATGCTCTCGACATTGCAGACGACTTGTTGGTTGCACAAAAGAACGCTTCGGCTGTGCTTGAAAACTGTTCCGCAACAAACGTAAAAGTATTTAAATCCACCGCGGTTATTACCGCAGACCAAGAGTATACGCTTTACGTTAAGTATACGGACGACAACGGCTCGATATTGTTTGATAAGGACGCAATATATAAACTGTCGCAAAAGAACAGAAACGGCGGTTATTCTGCCAAAACGATATCAAGCACGGAATACGTCGAAGAAAACAAGTATGTTTTGACCCGTATCGACAAAAGCGTGTACGACGTAACTCTTTCCGTTGATAACGACGTAATATCAGCTACTATGATAAAAAGATAACTTATATCATTCAATTCATGTTAAATTAGGAGGTAATATGAAAATTACGCTTAAAAAGACTATAGCAAAAATGTTATGCCTAACGACGTGTGTATGTTCTATGGCGACACCGCTTATGGCTTGCGGAACTAAGGACAATACGCCCGCGCTCGTACTTGCAACGGACGCATTGGATACCGTTTTCAATCCGTTCTTTTATACGTCCGGCGCCGACGGCGAAATTGTCGGTCAGACCCAAATCGGCATGCTTTCCAGCGACAAAAAAGGAACGCTGATAGCCGATTGGAACGAACCGTGCGTGTCGCTTGCTTGGAGTAAGGTTAAATACGGCGATAAATCAATGGTGCAAGGCAACAATTACGGTGAATACCGTACAGAATATTACTTTGCACTTAAGGACAACATTAAGTTCAGCGACGGCAAACCTCTTACCAAGGACGACGTTTTATTTAATTTGTATATGTATCTCGATCCCGCTTATACCGGATCTAATACCATGTACTCGGTAAAAATAAAAGGCTTGACCGAATACCGCACTCAAACGCCCGATTTGGATAATGCGACCGACGCCGACAAGTATTTCCAACAGTTTGTCGAGGGCCGTCTCAACTCGATTTTGGCGTGGATAGAGGATGAGGACGCCGGTTGGGGAGACGCGGGCTTTGCCGATTATGAATATTATGAAGACGACAAAACCATTGCGTCCGATATCAACAAAATTCAGGAGTATTACAAGACCTCTTTGAATGAAACTTGGACTTCGGTTATTTCTGTCGATATCGCCACCGACGAGACGACAGGTCAGTCGTATATAAAAGAATTCGAAAAATACAAAGATAAGGACGGCAAGTATATCTTGACCGAGCCTTGGCAGTTGTTCTTGTATTACAACGGTACAGTCAAACTTAACGAAAAGCTCGACGCGAATAACAATAAATACTACGAGTATGAAAACAATTATCCCGGCAAAGTTCCGGCAAAAGCAAAGGACCGCACGGGCAATAAATTCAGAGATCAAATGATTTCGTATTTGTATAACGGAATGTTTATGGAGCAAAATATTGCGTCCGACGGTTATAAGCAAAACCTACTTGGTGTAATGGTTTCTTATCCCGTAAACGTGTATATGGAAGACTATTTGCTTTCCGACGTAAAGCACCGTATGTTCAAGGACGATTTGCAAGTCAAAAACGTATCGGGCATAGAAATTCTTCCCAAGCAATCAAGTATTCCCGCAAACAATAACGAAGGAAGCCCGATCACGCTTAAAGACGCTGAGGGCAATGCCAAATCGTACGACGTTTTAAAGATTACGATAAACGGCGTAGACCCCAAAGCGGAACAAAACTTTGCGTTTACCGTCGCTCCCGGCCATTACTATTCGACCAAAACGGAATGGGCTAAGGCTACCGGTGATAACGGCGCCGACAACGAGTACTTTGGCGTTAAGTTCTCCGATCCCGATTTTATGGACAGCATCAGGGTTAAGCAGTTGCCTTTGGGCGCAGGTCCTTTCCGTGCGTCGACCAGCAAGGGCGGCGTTGCAAAATCGAAGAGCGCGTTTTTCGGTAGCGATAACATAGTCTACTTTGAGTCCAATCCCCATTTTTTGCTGGGCAGACCTAAAATTAAAAAACTGCGCTATAAGGTAATAAGCAGCTCCCAGCTTTACAATGCCGTTAAGACGGGTTCTGTCGATTATGCTTCGCCGTCTATGAAGCGCGACGATATTAACAAACTTATCGGTGAAGATCAAAACAAGCTTGAGTACGAATCTGCCGAAAACCTCGGTTACGGTTATATCGGCGTAAGCGCGCGATATATTCCAAATATCTATATTCGCAAAGCTATAATGACAACTTTGCAACCGGAAACGATTGAGTCTTATTATGGCGGTAACGGCGCTTCTATCATTTACAGACCTATGTCCAAAACTCTTGAGGATTATTACGATGATGCGTGGGGTCCTTACTATCAATTTGACGAAACCGGCAAGAGCGCAAGAGATTTGTTGCTTGACGGCGGTTGTGAGTATAAGAACGGCGTTTGGTTGGACGATAAGGGTAAAAAGATAAAGTATACGTTTACTATTGCCGGCGACAGCGACGATCACCCCGCTAACAATATGCTTTTGCAGTCTGCGGAAATCCTTAACGATTTGGGTTGTGATATTACCGTTACGCACGACTCTACGGCGCTTTCCAAGCTGTCCAGCGGACTGCTTACGGTGTGGGCTGCTGCTTGGAGCTCATCGTCAGATCCCGATATGTATCAGGTGTATCACAAGAATTCGCAAGCTACCAGCACTACGGCGTGGGGATATAAATACATATTCAGCAGTGCGTTTGAGGAGTTGCCCGCTAATAAGAATCCAGACAACTATATTCAACGAGAAATGATCAATGAGCTTTCTGACCTTATAGACGAGGGCCGAGAAACAGACGAAACCGCAGCTCGTAAAATTACTTATAACGACGCGCTTAATAAACTGATGGATCTTGCAGTCGAGTTCCCGACGTATCAGAGAAAGGTTTATTATATTTGGAGAAAGGGCGTATTCAATGAAAGCACCCTTATGCGCGGTTCAGTCAACGTTACTACTTATCAATCGCCGCTTTCCAGAATTTGGGAAGTTGAGATTGTGAAAAAAGCTAAATAAGGTTTTCAATCACTAAAGGTTAAAAAATGGTTAAGTACATCATAAAAAGAGTTTTATACTCCATATTGATTTTGCTACTGGTGTCCGTTTTGTTATACCTGATTATGCGCATAATGCCCAGCGATTACGTCGAGAAGACTCTTCTTGACAAGCTCAATACCGGCGTTATCACCGAGGCTGACATGTTACATCAAAAGGAATTGTACGGCATTGCCGATAGCTCCTTTTTAGGCATAATGAAAGGGTATTGGAGCTGGTTTACCGGTGCGCTGCGCGGCGAATTGGGTATGTCGTTCAAATTTCAGCAGCCGGTCGGCGAAGTTATTGCCGACCATATGTGGATTTCGTTCGGCATTGCTATGGCGGCGTTTGTGTTCCAGTTTATCATCGCCATACCTCTCGGCATTAAGGCGGCAACCAATCAGTACGGCGCTGTAGATTATGCTACGTCGATTTTGGCAATGATAGGTATATCGCTACCATCCTTCTTTTTGGCATATCTGTTGTTGCGCGTGTTTTCGGTCGAACTCGGCTGGTTGCCATTGCAAGGTATTAAGGAAGGTGACGTAAACGGGTTTGATTTCGGCGATTTGATTTGGCATATGATTTTGCCTATGGCAACAATTATAATAGGATCTATCGGCGGACTGATGCGCCATACGCGCACAAACACGCTGGAAGTACTTAATCAGGACTACGTGCGCACTGCGCGCGCCAAAGGACTTTCGGAGCGCAAGGTTGTTTACAAGCATGTGTTCCGTAACACTATGGTACCTATCGTAACAATGACGGCGGGAATTATTCCCGGTTTGTTCGGCGGTATGATGATACTGGAAGACGTTTTTGCTATCGACGGTATAGGTCGTATAGCATATCAAGCATTGCAGGTGTGCGATATTCCGCTTGTTATGGGTTACAATATGTTTATAGCCATACTTTCGGTACTCGGCACTTTACTGTCGGATTTGACCTATATGCTGGTCGATCCGCGAATAAAGATTTCCAAGTAGGCGGTGTATTATGGAAGATAATAAAAAAGAAATTATTAATAACGCCGCAAATACCGAGGATGTAATCACGTCTAATATGGACGAGACTGCCGTGCAATCTGGTGCGGGCGAAGCCGTAGCTGTTGCGGTTGCTGCTGGTGAGGCAAAGGCAGAGAAAAAAGCCGAAAACAAAGGCGAATTTATTTCGGATAACGTCAGAATTGTATCGCCGATGAAGCTTGTTCTCAAACGGTTTTTCCGTTCGCGTTTGTCCGTAGTCGGTTTGGTAATGTTTTTGGCTGTTGTCGTGTTCTCTTTTTTGGGACCGGTATTCATATCTTGGGAAGAAGACGAGATAGACCGTTCGCAGTCGCAACGCACGTTCTACGAGTTTTCGTATTATACGGAAATCGACGAGAACGGTAACGAGTTTTCGTACTACACCAGCTCAATAAACAGGCCGGACAATTTGAATATACACGCGCAAGCGTTTACATACGGCGTAAACAAGTACGGCAAAAAAGCCCTGCACGTTTTTGGTACTGACGGCACAGGATACGATATTTTTGTTAGGCTTATGTACGGCGGGCGACTATCGTTAATGCTCAGCTTTTTGGTAGTTTTGGTATACACGTTAATCGGCGTTATTATGGGCGGTCTTGCCGGCTACTTCGGCGGCTGGGTAGACATGATTATAATGAGACTTGTGGATATTCTCAACTGCTTGCCGTCATTGCCGATAATGCTCATTATAGGTGCATTCTTTGACAATTCGGGAATGGACGAAGGAATACGAGTTTACTTTATGATGGGCGTACTGACGTTAATGAGTTGGTCAGGTACTACTCGGCTTGTTCGCGGACAAATTTTGTCACTGCGCGAGCAAGAGTATATGGTGGCTACCGACGCGCTCGGGTTCAGTCCATGGCGCAAGATATTCAAGCACTTAGTGCCAAACGTTATGCCGCAGCTAATTGTTTCTATGACTCTCGGTTTGGGTGGCACTATACTTACGGAGGCGTCGCTTAGCTTCTTGAACCTTGGTGCGCCCGGTACGGTTGCGTCGCTCGGCAGAATGGTAAATGCGGCAAAAGAGCCGACTGTACTTGCCAATTATGTTTTGGATTGGCTGCCCGCAGGTGTTATAATTATTCTCGCGGTTGTAGCTTTCAACTTTATCGGTGACGGATTGCGCGACGCGCTCGATCCCAGAATGAAGAGGTGATGTGATGGACGATAAAGAAGAAAAGAAATCTGTATTAAAGCGCGTAAAAGATTGGTACAGACACGTCACTCACAAGGACGATCCCCACTATATTTCGGGCAAAGAGTCGCGCAAAATCGCACGTGACAATCGCAAAACCACGCGCGCATTCGAAAAGAAAAAGCGCATTCACGTTTCCGAAAGTCAGTATATTACCGAAATGCGCGATCCTGCCAATATTTTGGAGGTTGACGGGCTTTGCACGTATTTCTTTACCGACGCTGGCGTTTCCAAAGCGGTAGACGGTGTTTCGTTTGACATTCCCAAAAGCTCGATTGTCGGCGTTGTAGGCGAAAGCGGTTGCGGTAAGTCCGTTACTTCGCTGTCGGTTATGCAGCTTGTTCAAGCCCCGCAAGGTCAGATTGTCGGCGGGTCTATCCGTTTCAACACGCAAGACTATAAAAAGTGTGAGGACGGCAAGCCTATTCCCATTTGGGAATATGAGGAAGTGGACGGCGAACGCGTAATCAAAACCCAGCCTAAGCTAAATAAAAAGGGTAATCCTGTGCTTGACAAGGACGGCAATCCCGTTATGGAAAACGTTCAAGCTTTGGACGGAAACGGGTTCCCCGCGTTCGAAATGGAAGACAAGGTGTTCGATATTGCCAAAATGCCTACTCGCGCTATGCAACGCATACGCGGTAAGGAAATAGCAATGATATTCCAAGAACCTATGACCAGCCTTAATCCTCTATTTACGATAGGTAATCAGTTGGACGAGGTTGTTCTTCTTCACACACCCGGGGCGGACAAAGAGCTTGCGCATAAGCGCACAATAGAAATGTTGCAGCTTGTCGGCATTGCCATGCCCGAGATTGTTTACAAAAGGTTCCCGCACGAGCTGTCGGGCGGCATGCGTCAGCGCGTAATGATAGCTATGGCGCTTGCGTGCAATCCCAAACTGATTGTCGCCGACGAACCTACCACGGCGCTTGACGTTACTATTCAAGCCCAAGTTTTGGATTTGCTAAAAGATATCAAGACCAAAATCAACGGATCCATAATGATTATAACGCACGATCTTGGCGTCATTGCGAGTATGGCTGACTACGTTGTAGTTATGTATGCCGGTCGTGTAATAGAAAAAGGCACGGTGGAGGATATATTCGACACGCCGTTGCACCCGTATACCGTGGGACTCCAAAAGAGCAAGCCCGTCATCAATAAGGACGTTGAAGAGCTGTACAGTATAAAAGGTCAGGTTCCCAACCCGATCGATATGCCCAAGTATTGCTATTTTAAGGACCGTTGCGAAAGCTGTATCGAATGCTGTGACGGTGAGTATCCGCCGCTTGTCAAGGTGTCGGACACGCACTATGTGGCTTGCTACCGCGCGGACGAAGCGCGCATGGCGTCTATAAATGCCAAAGACCGCGCGCAAAAGGAAAAAGCGGAGCTTGAGGCTGCTAAATCGCAACAAGCCGAGCAAGCGTCTACCGAGGATATTGCTACGGTAGAACAAACAGTGCAAGAACTGACCGAAGTTACAGACACTGTTCAATCGGAGTCCAAGCCTCAAACCAAGTCAAAAAAGACGACAAAAGCCGAGCCCGAAATTACAATTGTAAAAAAGACTACCACTGCCAAGCCAAAAACAAGTGTAGCTAAATCAGCAGCAGTGAAGCCCAAAACAAACGCGGCTAAATCAACAGCGGCCAAGACAAGCGGCGCAAAAAAACCTGCCGCCAAGTCAAGCGGTTCAAAGACTACAACGGCTAAGTCGGGCGGTTCAAAAACTGCAACAGCTAAATCAAGTGGTGTAAAGAAGTCTACAACAACCAAGCCTACAACAACTAAATCGACAACAGCAAAAAAGCCTGCGCAAAAGAAGTCCGGCGAGAAGGAGAATAAGTAATGTCGGAAGAAATCAAACCCGAAGTTATAAACGGCGAGGTAGCGCAAGACGAAGCGAAGACCGATGATTATATTTTGGAAGTTTACGACCTTAAAAAATACTTTTTGACAAGAAAAGAATTTAAGCTCGTTAAAGTTCCTGTATTGAATAATCCCGATCCCGCATCGACTGCTATGCAAAATGCCGCATCCTCCGTCGAGCCTGAAAAAGGTGACGACAATGTTGTCGCGCCCGAAACGTCGGTCGAACAATCGGACGTAATTACAGCGTCCGACGACGCTACCAAGGTTGTTACGGAAGCTGAACAAGGCGGCAAAAAGACGGACGTTACTCAGTTTAAAAGAAAAATTATACTTGATAAAACGTACGTAAAGGCTGTCAACGGCGTCAGCTTTAAGGTCAAGCGCGGCGAAACGCTCGGAATAGTGGGCGAAAGCGGTTGCGGAAAAAGCACTATGGGCAGGAGTGTACTGCGCCTATTCGATATAACGGACGGCAAGGTGTTTTTCGAGGGAACGGAAATTACCGCGTTGAAACCGAGTGCGCTGCGCAAATTCCGCACACAAATGCAAATAATATTCCAAGACCCGTACGGCAGTCTTCCGCCGCGCAGTCCCGTTGGTCAAATTATCGGCGAGGCGGTCAAGGTTCACAAAATCGTTCCTAAATCCGAATACCGCGATTATGTAATAGACATAATGCGCAAATGCGGTTTGCAGGATTTTTACTTTGATAGATATCCGCACGAGTTTTCGGGTGGTCAACGTCAACGTATTTGTATTGCGCGAGCGCTTGCGGTTAAGCCTAAGTTTGTTGTGTGCGATGAGCCTGTATCCGCGCTTGACGTGTCCATTCAAGCCCAGGTAATCAACCTGTTAAAAGAATTGCAGCGTGATCTTAATTTGACGTATTTGTTCATCTCTCACGATTTGAGCGTTGTTCAACATATTTCCGACAGGGTAGGCGTTATGTATTTGGGTACGTTTGTCGAGATGGGCGATGAAAAGGATATCTTTAACAGTCCCATGCACCCGTACACTCACGCATTGCTTTCCGCTGTTCCTGTGCCCGATCCGCACTACAAGGGCAATCGTATAGTGTTGCAGGGCGATATACCCAGCCCTGCTCATCCGCCGTCAGGCTGTAAGTTCCACACCCGCTGCTCGCGGTGTATGGAAATATGTAAGCATGTAGAACCTAAGTTTAAGGATTACGGCAACGGGCATATGTGCGCTTGTCATTTATATCCTCAAGACTGAGAGGGACGATTTGGGCAAAAAAAAGAAAAAGTATGCCGATGACGACGGCAGAATAATTTCGGACATGAACGTGGACGGGTTTTCTTGGTATCGTCCCACAAAGTCCGATAAAAAAATCGCCGATGAGGATAAACCTACGCGCAAAGAAAGACATGCTATGATGCGCGCTTGGTTTGCAGCGTACTTGCCACGGATTTTTGCGATAGTTGTCGGTTTCGGTCTTGCTGCCGCCATAGTAACGTGTTGGCTCAACGGTTGGTTCGTTAAATAAATATTTTCGAAAGGTAAAGCTTTTGCTTTGCCTTTTTGCATATTGTGGTTTATAAATAAGCATTGCAATTTTAGTTTTGATGTGATATAATGCAATGTAATTGAGGAGAAAATATGAAAAAAGTATTAGTTGTAACAAGCTCGCCGCGCAAGGACGGCAATTCAGAGCTTTTGGCAAAAGCGTTTGCCGACGGCGCATTGTCAGTCGGCAACGAAGTTAAAATTTTATCAGTGCGCGAGTTGAACTTAAAGTACTGCATAGGTTGTATGTATTGTCAGTCGCACGACGCTTGCGTCCTGAACGACGATATGAACGGGTTGTACGAAGATTTGCAAAATGCTGATGTTATTGCTTTTGCAACACCCGTTTATTTCTACTCGGTGTGCGGACAGTTAAAGACCTTTATAGACCGGTTAAACCCGCTTTATCCGCGTCAAAACAAATTTACCGACGTGTATTTGCTTGCTACTGCTGCGGACGAGGACGAAAAGGCTATGGACGGAGCATTGACTGCAGTGCAGGGCTGGGTGGATTGTTTTGACGGCGTAAGCATTAAGGGAGTGGTGCGCGGCGTAGGCGTAACCGACAATGGTGAAATTAAAGGCACTCGCTTTATCGACCAATCATACGAGATGGGCAAAAATGTTTAATGTCGGATTAGGACGTTATTGATATCGATATTCTAAGGGGTAATTATGGAGTATAATGACGATAACTATGAAATGAACGACCTTGAACGCGTGCGGAAGTTGGACGAGGAAATTTTAAATAATTCCGAATATGAGCATCCTAATTTGACTGCAAAGGAAAAGCGTCAGCGTAAACGTTCTGTTCATTTGACTAAAAAGCTGTTTCAAGCAATCGACATTCTTTTTGCGCTTTCTCAAAACACCTGTCCTTACGTAAATAAAGATAACATTAAGAATATCGAGGTTCAATCGGATATAGTTTACGACAAATCTTTGCCGTCAGTGTGCAAGCTGGATTTTTACCGTGCAAACAAGGAAGAAAAACAGCCCGCTATAATATTGATACATGGCGGTGGCTTTTCAGCCGGTGACAAAAAATATCGCAAGGGGCGGTCACAATTTTTTGCGTTGCATGGTTTTACAGTGTTTTGCGTAAACTACGGACTTGCCCCGCAATATGCGTATCCCGAACCGTTGAGGCATATTGTAACTGCGGCAAATTTTGTGTATGACAATGCGGAAACCTATAACATAGACCGTGAACGAATTTTTGTAGGCGGGGATAGCGCCGGTGGATATTATGCCGCTATGATGGGCGCATTTAACTGTTCCGACAAGTTAAAGTCTGTTTTGGGTTTTGCTCCCAAATTTCGTATATTCGGCGCGCTTCTTAACTGCGGCATTTACGATATGCGTACAGTACTGGAAACAAAATATCCGTTCGGGCTGGACAACGGCGTTATTTTAAGTATGGCTGGAATAAAACCCGTCGAGTTCGACCGTTATGAATACCGTGAAGTGTCTATGCCCGCCGAGCTTGTCGGAGAGGGCTATCCGCCAACGTTTATAATATACTCGGATAACGATACGTTTTGCAAAGGGCAGGGCGACGTTATGATAGACATTTTAGATAAAAACGGTATATATTACGAATATTTTTCGGCGCGCTATTCGGGCTCAAACCATTGTTTTTCACTTACTTGGCTTGGCGACGACGCTGCCGCAGCTAACGAACTGTTGTTGTCATTTGTAAAGCGTTTAGCCGAAGATAAAATCAAATTTAAATAATTCGGACAAATCATTTTGCTTTTTTGTTGACGAATAAGCATAATAATGATACAATAATAAAGATGAAAGAAAAGTTTGACAAAATAGTCAATAGCAAATTCGGGAGAGTGGCGGACAAGCTGTGCAATTCCGTTTGGTATATTGTTGCATACGGCGTGGTGTGTATTCTCGCACACACTTTGGATATTCCGGTTGTAGGCGCGGTATTGCTCGCTGTTTTGCTTGTGCCTGCATTGCTTTTTTGCAAAAATTCTTTTGTTTTAATGCCGTTTTTAATGATGTGCGCTTTTGTGATGTCCGAAAATACCAAACCTGAAACAGGGCATTTCAATACTCCGCTCAATATTTCCGTGTTGTGTATAGTGCTTGTCGTACTGGTAGCGGCGCTTTTATTTAATATTTTGTATTATAAAAAATGGAAGCAAATTTATAAAAGAGCGTACTTTACAATTTCGCTCGCATTAATGTATGGAGCATTGATAATCGGCGGACTGGGCAGCAGTTTCATGACTGTAAGCGGATTTACAATGTCCTTGGCTATTGCAGTATCGACTATACTGCCGTATGCGCTTATGGTTAATTGCGGCGAGTATGAGGGTAGAAAGACCGTCGAGTATTTTGGTTGGGCGCTTATTGTTGCGGCAATGGTTATTGCTGTCGATTACTTACAAAAATTCATCATTAACGATTTTAATTTGCAAATTTGGGTAGTAAAGGATTATTTGAAACTGGGTTTTGTCGGACCGAATACCGGCGCGGCTATCGTCACAATGGCAATTCCGATTACATTCTACTTTGTGTACAAGTATAAGCACGGTTATTTATTCTTGTTGCTTGTCGCGCTTGAGCTGTTTGTTATTGTTGCAACCTATTCTCGCGCGTCGCTTGTCGTCGCCGTACCCGGTACGGTGATTGTTTCGATTGCGCTGTGTTTTAAAAAGAAGACTGGTAAACTCGGATATCTTATAATGTTTGCGCTGGCTGTAGTTGCCGCAATCGCGCTGGCTGTGGTATTGCGGCATTGGATTATGGATAAAATTACTGCGCTGTTTTCCGGCAACGTCACCGGCAGCGGGCGCACTAATCTATGGAAAAGCGGGTTTAACGCATGGTGTAAGACGCCTATTTTCGGAATAGGCTTGTGGTTCTTGCGATTGAATGATGCGCACTGGTATTATTCGTTTCATTGCACTCCGCTCACATATTTGTTTTGCGGCGGCTTGTTGGGTTTGGCGGCATATATTTATCATAGATACAAAACAGTTCGGCTTACTTTCGGTGCCAAGCTGACGGTGGAGCGCGTTTTTGTGGCGCTTACAATACTTGCTATGTTGTGCAACGCATTGCTCGACATAGCAATGACTTCGGCGACGCATTTGCTTTATTACGCAATTATGCTTGCGCTTATCGAGTGCGATGTGAAACAGCAAAAGCCGGACGTTGTTAAACCGTTAAAGCTTGTCGAGTGGTTGCGCAAACGCAAGCGTCGTGCAGACGCAGCGCCAAGCGATGAAAATGCCAATATCGAGTCGGCGTCAAATTCCCAAGTATCTATTCCCGAATCCCAAAATACAAATCAAGGTATATCCGAGCAATCGGCAGGAGAATAACATGAGTGAATGTACACATAATTGCAGTACTTGCGGTGAAAAATGCTCTGCGCCGCAAACGGATAACCCGCACGAGCTGTCGCGGATTAAGCGCGTAATAGCCGTTGTAAGCGGCAAAGGCGGCGTAGGCAAGTCGTCTGTTACTGCTATGCTTGCCGCGGCTATGAACAAAAAAGGGTATAGTACAGCGGTGCTGGACGCCGACGTTACGGGCGCGTCCATACCCAAAATGTACGGCGTGCGCGGCGACGTGCAAAGTGACGGCATAGGAATGTATCCCGTAAAGACTGCGGCGGGAATAAAGATTATTTCGTCTAATTTGCTTTTGGAAAACGAGAGCGACCCAATTGTTTGGCGCGGTCCGGTAATAGCCGGTATGGTCAAGCAGTTTTGGACTGACGTCATTTGGGGCGACATCGACTATATGTTTATAGACTGTCCGCCCGGGACAGGTGACGTGCCGCTGACAGTGTTCCAGTCTATAAAAATAGACGGTATCGTTGTGGTTACGACTCCGCAAGAGCTCGTGTCTATGATAGTGGAAAAAGCAGTCAATATGGCTAACCTTATGAAAATCCCCGTACTCGGAATTGTGGAAAACATGAGTTACGTTGTTTGTCCCGATTGCGGTAAGCGCATAAACGTATTCGGCGACGGCAAGACTGTCGGCGATACAGCTCAAAAGTTCGGTTTGCCGGTGCTTGCCGAAATCCCGTATGACGCCAAGCTGGTTGCGGCTGCCGACGGCGGCAAAATGGACGTGCAAACGTTTGACTATATCGATCCCGCCATTGATATTTTGGAGAGCGGCTTGCCGGTAAACAAGCATTAGGAGTAAGCAATGACGGAAAAGGAAAAGATGCTTGCGGGAAAGATTTACGACTCTACCGACGCCGAACTATCGGCGCTTTGTAGAAGAGCGGAAGAGCTTTGCAAGCTGTATAACGACACTATGCCGAGCGAGAGCGAAAAGCGGCGTGCTATACTCGATGAGTTGTTACCGTTCAAAAAAGAAGGAATGTTCAATATTCGTGGTCCTATATATTTCGATTACGGCGTGTTCACTAAGATAGGCAAAAACTTCTTCGCCAACTACAATTTGACTATTTTGGACGTTTGTCCGGTGACGATAGGCGATAATGTGTTTTTCGGACCTAACGTGTCAATACTTACGCCCAAGCACCCATTGGTGCATCAAGAACGCTGTCCGTACATGACGGAGGACGGACGAATTGTTTGCAAGGAGTATGGCGCGCCCATAACGATTGGCGATAATTGTTGGATAGCGGGCAATGTTACTATACTTGCGGGCGCAGAAATTGGTTCTGGTTGCGTTATAGGCGCAGGTTCGGTAGTAGCGGGAAAAATTCCCGACAACAGCTTGGCTTACGGTAACCCCGCGCGCGTTGTGCGTACAATAACCGAAGCAGACTCGTTAAAGTACAAACAAGAGCTTTTAAGCTAATTTATAAAAAATAATATTGAGGTAAAAATCATGATTGCAGTAACCGACAGCATAAGATATGTTGGTGTCAACGACAAAACATTGGATTTGTTCGAGGGACAGTACGTAGTGCCTAACGGTGTTTCGTACAATTCCTATACAATCACGGACGAAAAAATAGCTGTGTTCGACACTGTGGACAAGCGCAAAACCGAGGAATGGCTGTCCAACGTAGAGATAGCATTGGCGGGCAGAGTTCCCGACTATATCATAATTTCGCATATGGAGCCAGACCATTCGTCGAGCATAAAGGCGTTTTTGCACAAATATCCTAATACGGTTGTTGTAGGCAACGAAAAAACCTTTAATATTGCTGAACGTTTTTACGGACACATTTTCGATAAAACATTGGTAGTGAAAGACGGCGACGAATTGTCGCTCGGCAAGCATACGCTCAAATTTATATTTGCGCCGATGGTGCATTGGCCTGAAGTTATGTTCACGTATGAAAAGACCGAAAAGGTACTGTTCTCTGCTGACGCGTTCGGTAAGTTCGGTGCGCTGGATGTGGACGAGGACTGGACGTGCGAGGCGCGTAGATATTATATAAACATTGTCGGCAAGTACGGCTCGACAGTGCAGAGCGCGTTAAAGAAGGCGGCTCAGCTCGACATTAAAATCATTTGTCCGTTGCACGGACCGATGCTCACGGAAAACCTCCGTTACTATATAGGCAAATACAATACGTGGAGCTCGTACGTGCCGGAGGACAAGGGCGTAACGGTGGCGTATTCGTCCATTTACGGTAACACCCAAGAGGCGGCAAAGCGGCTTGCGACCATACTCGAAAAATCGGGCTTGCGCGTCGAGGTTTTCGATCTTGCGCGCGACGATATTGCCGAAGCGGTGGAATCGGCGTTCCGTTACGATAGGCTTGTATTGGCTTCGGTAACTTATGACGGCGGGCTTTTCCCTATGACCGAGCTGTTTATAAACAGGCTCAAAAGCAAAAATTTCCAAAGCCGCAAGGTTGCGTTTATAGAAAACGGAACATGGGCGCCTATGTCGGGCAAACTCATGCGCGCTCAGTTCGAAACGATGAAGAACATAACGTTTGTGGAAAACATTGTTACGATTAAGTCGGCTGTCAATGCCGATACGGAAGCCGAATTGGCGACGTTGGCAGGCGAGCTGACAAAATAATTACATTATAACAGAATACGCCGCAATAAGCTTGTCAAGCGAAACCTTGCAATTTTGCGGGCTGGTGGACGGCAAACGCATTGTGGCGGAAATAATTGGATTGTTAATATCACGGTTGTAGCGCATGAGTAATTCATGCGCTTTTCCGCCTGTGGTAAAAATGCGCGTGACGGCGGGGTGGGCGGTGAGCAATCCGTCAATATCGTTGTACATTACGTTTGTGATAGTGTTGTCCGACGCGCCAACAATATCGCAGCTGTTTATTACGTCCCACAGTCCGATGCGGTGGGAGAGCGCAAGCTGCGAACGTGCTACTTTATCGGTTGAGTATTCTTCACCGAATAATGCGAATAATATCCGCCAAAATCTGTTTTGCGGATGCGCATAATAAAACGCTGCTTGCGCCGATTTGGGCGAAAGCATAGAGCCGAGTATAAGCACGGTACAATTTTCGTCTACAAGCGGCGGCACGTTGTCGTGCGTCGCGTGGCGTATGATAGTAGTTTTGTATTCACTCATATAAAATTTATGGTCTATTTTTATGACCCCATTCGCACATGCCGTCTAAAATGGGCATTAACGACTTTCCTCGTTCGGAAAGACTGTATTCTACTTTGGGCGGGATTTGCGGATATTCCTTGCGAATAATCAAACCGTCGCTTTCCAATTCTTTCAAGGATAGGCTCAACGTCTTGTACGAAATACCTTTTATGTACCGTTGCAATTCGTTGTAGCGCACAACGGTAAATTCCATTAAAGTATATAGTATCGTCATTTTGTATTTGCCGCTTATAAGCGATAGGGTATAACTGAAACCCGTGTCGCATAGCTTTTCGGAAGCGATACACCTTTTTCCGTTTTCCATAATGATTACCTTTTTACACTCTACTTTTTGTTAGTATCGCACATTAATGTGCGTACTTGACATAATAATCATACCATATTACAATATGTATTGTCAAGACTGTTATGAAAAGCGGTCATTAAATACTTTTAAGGAGATTATTATGGGTAAGAAAATTGTGGTCATTACGGGCAGTCCGAGAAAGAACGGTAACAGCTTTGCCATGACGGACGCGTTTATCGAGGCTGCGCAGGCAAAAGGGCATACCGTTACAAGGTTTGATGCCGCAATGCAAAAGGTGGGCGGTTGTCATGCTTGCGAAACATGCTTTAAAACAGGTAAGGCGTGCAGCTTTGACGATGATTTCAACAAGATAGCGCCGTCAATCTTGGAGGCGGACGTTGTCGTGTTTACAACACCTGTTTATTGGTATTCCTATCCCGCGCAAATTAAGGGCGTAATAGATAGACTGTTCTCGTTCTGCGTAGGAGGAAAAGACGTTGCGGGCAAGGAGTGTGCTCTGATAACATGTTGCGAGGAAGACGATATGTCGGTAATGGACGGCATTCGTATTCCTTATGAGCGGACGATTGCATTGCTAAAATGGAAATCGATTGGCGAAGTGCTTATTCCGAGCGTGCTGAACGTAGGGGACATAAATAAAACGGACGGTTGCAAAAAAGCCGCCGCCCTTGCTGATTTGTTGTAATAAATCTATTAATCATAAATAATAAGTTTGTCGCACTTGCTTTTGCGCAAATATGTGCGCATTGGTAGGCGATTGTAAAAATGCAGGGCATTTTTGGGACATTGCTCAACGCATTTTAAACAACGTATACACTTTCGGTTTGTTTTGCCGTATGCAATAGCGTTATTGTTGCATACGGCATTACATTTTCCGCAGTTATCGCATGTCTTGTCTTTGTAAATTTTAACGCCCATTCGACTGCGCAAGCCCTTGCAAATATTTGATAGAGGGTTCTTGTACGCTTTTGGTATTGCAATTCGGTCAGGACTGTTAATTTTGACAATGATAGGATTTAGGCTTTCAAAATCGGAAAAACCGTTTTCCTCAATATATGAATGTTTTGTCGGCACATATGCTGCGGCGGTTATGTTATGGTTATACCGCTTTTGTATTTCATACAAAACGTTGCCGTAACACATTTTTCCGTACGTTGCTATCGGTATCAATGCTTTTACGCGCAATCGATCCAAAAATGTTTTAACCGGCTTTGGTATGTTTTGGCAATGTACCGGAAAAACCAATACTGCTGTATTGAATTCGTATTCGGTCAAGTCGAAAATATCAAACAGGGGAATGCTTGATTTTTGTGCAATGTATTCGGCAATGCGTTTGCTTTGTCCGGTGTTGGAATAGTAAACTACTGCATTCACTGTTGTATATATTCCTTCATTATTGCGCATTCGGGTATTTCCTCCGTGCTGAACCCGAGTGCGGAACGCAGTTCCGATAGTGCGTCCTCGCGTGGTAATGCTTTGTCTCGGCTTGCCAAGGATATTTCTATTGCGCTGAACGGTATCATATCGCTTTTCATATCGTAAAATCTTTTGAATTGTGAGTACTCTTTGCACTTTTCTATTTTGCAGCTTGTGTGCAGGCCTTTGTCATACTCGTCGGGAGGTACCCAGCCGCATTCCTCTATTATGGTGTTTTTGATTTTTTTCCAGTCGTATACACCGCCGCAAATGTCGTTAAAATCCACTTGAACGAAAGCGGGGATATTGCCGCTCCACGACGATATTCTTATAGCGCGTTTGAGCGGTTTCAGCAATTGGGGAACTTGGTGTATGGCTTCCACTACGTTATGTACTAACGGATTAGTGTAGCCGGATATGTTCTTTATCGGGTTGTCGCCGTATGCCAATTGCTTCATCGTGGCAAGCGTGTGAAACTGCCCCTTTTTGAGCGGCGGATGCAAGGTGAGTATGCGTCCGATATTTATAAGAAAGTTCAAAGCCTTGTTGCTGCCGAACGTGTACGCCATTTTTGGCGCCATGTGATTATAGTACAACCCCGTCAGCTGTGCGGGTTCGTTGCCTGCTACAAAATACGGCACTTTATTTGCGACGAGCTCGGGATAGAAAAGAACATAAGCGAGAGACGGGCACGCGCAAGTGTTGTCCGCAAGCGAATAGAGGTGTCGGTATATCTTTTTCAAATCACCGTCGGCAACTTTTCTTGTTATAAATTCCACATTTTGTAAGGTATTCTTTGCACCCGCTATGCTTTTTGCGGCGCAATCGGACATATACGGGATTTCCCAAGTAAGTGCCAGCACTCGTAAATTGAGAACCTTGGAAAGATAATAAAGCAAGTATGTACTGTCTTTTCCGCCTGTGTAAAACACCGCAACGTCAAAGCGCGATTTTTTACATTGTTTAAACGTGTTTTTTATAGGCACTACGCTTTTTAAATGTTTGGTTTCGTCGGCGGTTTGACACATCGGACATAAGCCGTTTTCGTCAAATTCAAGCCCTGGGATTATATAATCGTTTGCAATACAGTTAGAGCAATATGTTGCTTCGTCCAACGATCGGGGAGTAGTGCGTTTATGTTCGGCATCGACAATTTGAACGCCCACAAGATTTGATAAAATTTTCAATTCCGAATCGTCAAGCTCGCAAGGTAGTTTTGCGACTATGTTTAGCTGTTTTTTGTTGAGCTTTACGACGTTTTTAAACATTTCGGATTTATTACGCAATCCGTAATATTTAAGCTTGTTGCCCTCTATTTTCCACCTGTTTTGCAAATAGTACATAATTCCCGCCAAACTTTTTTTACAGTATAACACTATTTTAGGGTAAAATCAAGGTTAGTTGATAAATATTGTATTGGCGTGCTACTCGTTCTGTGATATGCCCAAAACAAAAACGACACGTGCAAGGGAAACCTCCTCGGAGAATGCCCGCAGAAATTGCGGGCGAGCTTTGCGCTACGCGCAAGCGCCTAGCGAACTGCACGCCGAATTATGTTACATTTTGTTAGTTTTGATTGCTTTATTCGTTGTTTGCTGTTGGGCAATATTTACAACGGCGTGCTACTCGTTCCGTGATGTACCAAAACAAAAAAGACGCACACAAGGTACGTCTTTTTGTTTTGGTACACCCTCGGAGACTCGAACTCCGGACCCACTGATTAAGAGTCAGTTGCTCTACCAACTGAGCTAAGGATGCTCAAAGCATTGTTATATTACCACACAATAGAATAATTGTCAAGAGTTTTTTATAAGATATTGAAAAATTAGTAGGGGAACAATAAAAAATTTTTTTAAATTCCTTTCAAAAAGTGTGCAATTTTTGTTGACAAAATTGTCGTTATATTGTATAGTAATAAAGCTTAGCACATGGGTTTTGGACCTTTAGCTCAGTTGGTTAGAGCAACCGGCTCATAACCGGTTTGTCCGGGGTTCAAGTCCCTGAAGGTCCACCATTTTGTGGCCCGGTAGTACAGATGGTTAGTACGCCAGCCTGTCACGCTGGAGGTCGAGGGTTCAAGTCCCTTCCGGGTCGCCAAACTTTTGCCTCGGTAGCTCAGTCGGTAGAGCAAGGGACTGAAAATCCCTGTGTCGGTGGTTCGATTCCGCCCCGAGGCACCACAATCTACTTTTGTGCGCCGAAGTAGCTCAATCGGTAGAGCAACTGACTTGTAATCAGTAGGTTGCGGGTTCAAGTCCCATCTTCGGCTCCATTATGTGTCGAACATAGTTTCGACACTTTTTTGGTTCATGATTTTTTAGCTCATGAGGTGTCTATGAGAAAATCCATACAAAGCTTGAAGATTTATCTTTTGGATAGAAATCCGGAAATGTACGCGGCATGGAATAAGCATTTTTACGGGTTGAACAACGTGTCAATCGTTTGTTCCGATTTTGTGGAGTTTATGCGGCGCAACAAGGTCGATTGCGTAGTGTCACCCGCAAACGCATACGGCATTATGGACGGCGGATATGACGAGGCTATTACCGCTTGGTTTGGCGGCGATTTGCAGGAGCGTGTTCAGCGGTACATTATAGACAATTTGTATGGTGAACAGCCAGTCGGCACGAGCATCATTCTTGAAACTAATTTGAAAGGGATAAAGCTAATTCATACGCCCACAATGCGTACGCCGAGTATAATCAAAGACGAAAGCTTGGTTTATCACTGCACGAGGTCTTGCCTTATTGCTGCGATAAACGGAGGAGTGGGCTCGGTAGTAGTACCTGCATTCGGCGCGGCGACGGGGTGCGTGCCGTATGATGTGGTCGCGCAAATGATGTGGCGGGCGTACAGGCAGCTAAGCAATCCGCCTGATAAAATAGACTGGAAGTATGTCGACAGCCAAAACTTTTAATGAAGAGGGGATATATGAAAAGTTTTGATTTACAAAATATACTTAATAATATTATCGGATTGCATTTAACCGATATTAAACACGCTTGCGAAATGTTGATGTTTCATTTTGATAAATACGCAATTCATGCGCGGTGTTTAACACGCATTATCAAAGAGGATGATATACTTTTAACAACAGCCGATTATCAGTCTTGGGACGGCAAGAATGATAAGAATAATGATGAATGGTATAATATCGATAAGTATAAATCGAGCATAGAAGGTGGGACTGTTGTTTCCGTCGAAGTAAATAAGTTATGTGATTTGTATATTACATTAGACAATAATGTTACTATTCAGATTATCATTCAAAGTGGCTATTCGCATTATGATGAGGAACGGGAGCAGTATAGGTTCTTTGAGATTGGGGCAGATGATGAAACCGAGGAACAAGCGCAGCAAAGAAAGCATTATGTAGTTTATAATAAGCACATAGAGATTGATTAGAGTAAAATAACAAATATCCCGCTATCCATTGTTTGTGCGAATAGCGGGATATTTGTTATTAATAGGTTAAAGAGCGGGGGATATTTGCAAACAAAAAAAGAACACCGTTTCGGTGTTCTTTGGAGCGGAAGACGAGATTCGAACCCGCGACCCTCACCTTGGCAAGGTGATGCTCTACCCCTGAGCCACTTCCGC
>JAIEBI010000033.1 GCA_029070965.1 Clostridiales bacterium | reverse complement strand
TTGTAATAGAATAAAAAACCATTGTCAAACAAAACATTTATTTTTTGACAAAAATCCTAATATATTAACTTTTCTATCGCTTAAATTCCTATTATTTTCTATATCCCTTCGGGTTTTTGGATTGCCAGTTCCACAGCGAAGCGCACATATCGTCCAAATCGAGCTTAGCCTCCCAGCCGAGCTCGCGCTTTGCCTTGCTCGGGTCGCCGTAGTACGCAGGAAGGTCCCCCGCACGGCGGGGCTTTACCACATACGGAATTTTTTTGCCGCACGCTTTTTCGAACGAATGAATTACGTCCATAACGCTGCTGCCGTTGCCCGTGCCGAGGTTGTAAACGTATACGCCCGATTTTGTTATATTGTCAATCGCCGCCACGTGTCCCTTCGCCAAGTCTACTACGTGTATATAATCGCGCACGCCCGTGCCGTCAGGGGTGTCGTAGTCGTCGCCGAATACGCCCAGTTCTTTAAGCTCGCCTATCGCCACCTTGGCAATATACGGCGTGAGGTTGTTGGGAATGCCCGCAGGGTCCTCGCCTATCAGCCCGCTCTCATGCGCGCCGACGGGATTAAAGTAACGCAGCAGTATAACCGTCCATTCGTTATCCGAATTGTACACGTCGCGCAGCATTACCTCTTGAAAATATTTGCTCGTTCCGTACGGATTAGTCGTGTTGCCCACCTCATGCTCCTCGTCGTAAGGCAGTCTTTTGGGCGTACCGTATACCGTCGCCGACGACGAAAAGACAATTTTTTTGCAGCCGTGCCCCCGCATAACGTCCAAAAGCACAAGCGTGGAATTAAGATTGTTGTCGTAATACTCGATGGGTTTTGCGCACGACTCGCCCACCGCTTTCAGTCCGGCAAAGTGAATTACGCTGTCTATTTTATTTTCGTCAAAAATTTTATTCATAACGGCTTTGTCGCGCACGTCGCCCTCGTACAGCTTGACGGTTTTTCCCGTAATCATTTGTACGCGGTTGACGCTTTCGCTTGTGGAATTGCAAAAATTATCCACAACCACCACGTCATATCCCGAATTTAACAGCTCAACACAAGTGTGTGAACCTATATATCCAGCTCCGCCTGTAACCAAAATAGCCATAATTCGCTCCGAAAAATATTTGTAGTTTTAATTATACCCGAAATAAATGCGGAAATCAAGTGTTGCCGATATATTTCAATTTATAATAGATAAATTTAATTAAACCCATTGTAATTTAATTATGCGTGTGATATAATTTATCATACTCGACTTTAATATTACGGAGAAATTTATGAACATTTGGCACGATATCGATAAGAACAGAATAACCGAAACGCTGTTTGACGCGCTTATAGAGATTCCCAAGGGCTGCAAAGCCAAATACGAGCTGGACAAGCAAACGGGCCTGTTGCGGCTGGACAGGATACTGTACACCTCCACCGTTTACCCCGCAAATTACGGTTTTATCCCGCGCACGCTCGCCGAGGACGGCGACCCGCTGGACGTGCTTGTACTGTGCAACGAATCTATTTTCCCCATGACGCTCATTACGTGCGAGCCCATCGGCGTAATTAAGATGATAGACGACGGCGCCCTCGACGAAAAAATAATAGCCGTGCCGGTTGCCGATCCGACCTATAAGGATTTTAATAATATCCACGAGCTACCCCAACACATATTCGACGAAATGATGCACTTTTTCGAAGTGTACAAGGTGTTGGAGCACAAAACCACCGCAGTTAAGGAAATTGCCCACAAAAAGCACGCTATTGAAGTAATTAAAAAATGTATTGATAATTACTCTAAAAAATATAATTAAATGAATATCAAGGCTAATCAAATACAAGAAAATATAAAACGCAAAAAATATAGAGTTTATTTATGTTGCGCGATATTTCTTGTTGCGGTGTTTACAATATTAATGAGTATCACCGCTGCTTGGGTTGTAACTTTTACCGAACAAAAAGATTTTTATGTTCATGGGCAAAAGGTTATCGGCACTATTACCGGTTACCACCGAACGGGTGTAACCCCTCCTCGTCGCGTTGAATTGATTGTTGAATACACAAGCGAAGACGGCATTGAATATAAACTGTATGAATATGCGGATAAGTACAAATACACCTCGGACGGAAACGTGTGGCAAATAGAACAGGAAATAGGCCAACAAATGCCTATGATAATAGATGGGAAAGGCAAGTGCCTGACCGCAAGCAAGAATGCCGCCGATTACGATAGCTCGATTGGGTGGTGCATTGCCGGCTCGGTAATCAGCGCAGTGATATTAATTATCTGTTTAACTTGGCTTGCAATATTAATAAAAAAGATAATTAATTTAAATAAAAAATAAATTAATTTAATATTTATTCTAAAATTTATTAATTATTTAATTAAATTAAGATTATAAAATATTTAAATGCGCATTATCGAAATTTTACGAAAATGCGCATTTTTTGATATTTTAAGCTATAAAACAACGATTTTTAGTTATTTTTAGACCTTTTTGTTTTTGACGAATTTACAGTAATTAATTATTTAAATAATTTTAATTTATTTTAATTAATTTATTTTTTTGCATT
>JAIEBI010000032.1 GCA_029070965.1 Clostridiales bacterium | reverse complement strand
CTAAAAGGCAAGCGCAACAGCGCGAGCGACAGCGCGTAAAGGAGACGGTTCGACAAGAAAAAGCGAAAATCACGGCGGACCGACAAAAAAAGCGCGCCGCCATGTATGCCAAAATCAGAGTTAAGCTCAAAAATAATAAGGCGGGGTTTGAGTACAAATCATTCGGCTTGATACCGCGCGTCGAGCTTGCCGTCAAGGGCGACAAGACGTCGGTGGTAACGCGACTTGCGGCGGCGGACGTAAAAGTTGCCGATATACGCTTTTCGGACGGGGAAACGCTGTTCAAAATACGAAAAAAAGACTTGCGCAAAGCTGTTGCTATTTTGAGCGAAATGTGCTATACTCATAGAATAAATGCGACGTACGGCATTGCGCAAAGACTGGCGTTTACGCTTGCGCGCATTGGCTTGATTGCGGGCGCTGTGCTGTCCGTAATCGGCATGAACATTTCATACGGCTATATTTGGCGAGTGCAAATTACCGGCAACGGCAAGCTGTCGGCGGCGGCTATCGAAAGCAAGCTAAGGCGGGACGGCATAACGATTGGGTGCAAAAAAACGGACAATCTTGCCGAAAACGCGGCGGCTGTTTTGGGCGGTATGGACGGCATATCGGATGCGTCGTGCGAGATTATAGGCACAACGTTGCACGTGCATGTGCTGGAATCGACGGAAAGCACCGCACTTATGCGTTACGGCGAGTATGCTTCCGAATACGACGCTACCGTCACAAGGATAGTAATGCGCAGCGGCACGGCCAAGGTCAAGCGCGGCGACGCGGTCAAGCGCGGGGACGTGCTTGCAAACGGCGAGGTCTATTCCACGACGGGCGAGCTAATGTATACAGGCGATTGCGATTGTGATATTTACGGCAAGGTCGCAATCACCGTTACAGCGCAAATACCCGTAACCGCGGTGGAGTATCGGCACACCGGCAGAACGGCGGTAAAAACGGTATACACGTTGTTCGGCAAAAAGATAGGCGGCAACAAGCCGCCGTACAAGTCCTACGAGCTTTCGTCCCACACTTCGCGCTACGACGTACTAATTCCGCTGTACGTTACAACGTACACATACCGCGAAACTGCGGCGACGGAATATGAGCGCGACGTAGAGCAAGCGGCGGAGGATTTTGCCAAAGCCAAGATAGAAAGCATGCGGTTCGAGGGCGAGTTCGATTATTCATACAATATCGAACAAACCGTGTCGGGACTGTATTCGGTGCATTTATTCATAACGGGAGAGACTGTAATTTCACGAGGACGGCAAGCGTCCGACCGAGAGGACAATACGGAGTAAATTTTGACTAAATCGTTTGAAAACGACGAAATCCGCGCTGTGTTCGGCGCGTACGACGCCAATATAAAAACTCTGGAATCGTTGATTAAAGTGACGGTTCGTCCTACGCGTGACGGCGTGGAAATTTCCGGCAACGTCGCCGACGCGGAATTGGCGGGGCTTTTGCTGGACAAGCTGTGTCTTGCGGTGCGGCGTGGCGAAAATATCGACCCCGACAAGGTTAAGCAGTATTATAACATATTGACAGCCGACCCAGCCGGTCTTGACGATATAACTTCGCAGCCCGTGTGTGTAAATGCGCATGGACAAAAAATTTATGCCAAAACGTTGCGCCAAAAAAAGTTTATCGACGCGGTGACAAACAATCTTTTGACGTTCGCCATCGGTCCTGCGGGTACCGGCAAAACGTATCTTGCAGTCGCAATGGCGGCAAACGCCGTAAAAAAGGGCTTGGTCGATAGGATTATCCTGACGCGCCCCGCGATAGAGGCGGGAGAGAAACTCGGATTTTTGCCCGGCGATCTTCAAATGAAGGTCGATCCGTACTTAAAGCCGTTGTACGACGCGCTTATGGAAATGTTCGGCGACGACTACACAAGGCTTATCGAGCGCGGAACGGTGGAGATTGCGCCGCTCGCGTATATGCGCGGCAGAACTTTGTCGCATGCGTTTATAATATTGGACGAGGCGCAAAACACCACGCCCGAACAAATGAAAATGTTTTTGACTCGCTTCGGCGAGGGCAGTCGCGTCATCGTAACGGGCGACGTAACGCAAATCGATATTCGCGGCGAAAAGTCCGGACTTATCGATGCGGAAGAGGTACTTAGGACGGTGGACGGCATTGCGTTTGTTCATCTTTCGGAGGACGACGTCGTGCGCCACGGACTGGTTATGAAAATAGTCAAAGCATACAATAAACATTCGCAAAGGAGAAATCACAGTGGAAGCGGAAAAACCGAGTAATAATATATCGTACAAACCGCCGCGCAGTGCGTACTGGTGGACTGCCGGTATATTTGCCATAGTATACGCGATAATCTACATATCGCTGGTGTTGTTTGTGCACTTTGTCGCTACGGGATCGGGCATACTCGGGCTGGATGATTCGCAAGCGTATACGCTGTACGCGTTTGTGTTTTTGTTCGTTGTAATCTCGTTGTATATCTATATAATAGTATCGCGCACCGAATTGTTGTTCTCACTCAAACGCATAGGCGCAATGATGACGCTGTTCACGTTTGTCGTTGTCGTAAACATCGTACTTTTGGCGTTCAGCGCGTACCTTATTTGCGTTGCGCTCACCGCTATGCTCATACTGCCGTTTACCAAAAAACGCGACGCGTTTGTGCTTAATATATTCTCTTGTCTTGTAACGCTGTTCGTGCTTATCGTAACGCTCGAACACAACGATTTTCCCGCGGTGGCGTTTACGCTTATAGCCGGACTTATAGGTGGCACGGTGGCTACGTACAGCTTCCCGTCGGGTATGACGCGCATTATTTCGCTGTTGCGCACGTTTGTTACGGGCTGTGTCATAATAGTAGTGTACTTTGTACTGCTGTCCACGTATCGGCTGAATATGACGCCGTTTATTAACAACATTATGTATATCGGTTTGTCGGTGGCGGGCGAGTTCTTGCTTACTGCCGTTATCGTGCCGCTTATAGAATGGATATTCAATCTAACCAGCGATTTCAAGCTTATGGAGCTTATCAACCACAAAGCGCCGCTTATTCGTAGATTAAGCACGGAAGCCCCTGGTACGTTCAATCACTGCCTTGCGGTAGCCAACTTTGCCGAGATTTGCGCGGACGCGATAGGCGAGGACCCTTATCTTGCAAGGGCATGCGCATACTATCATGACGTCGGCAAGCTGGGCAATGTCGAATACTTTACCGAAAACCAAGCGGGCTACAATCCGCACGACGAAATTTTGCCCGAGGTGTCGGCGGAGATTATTCGCAAGCACACCGTGGACGGCTACGAGCTGTGCAAAAAGCACCACATTCCCGAGGAAGTGGCGCATATCACCATAGAGCACCACGGTACGTTGCCTATCATGTATTTCTACAACAAGGCAAAATCGCTCACCGACGGCGAAGTGGATATGGACGAATACCGTTATTACGGCGAGATACCCACCGGCAAGATGGGCGCTATAATAATGATTTGCGATAGCGCAGAAGCGGCTATCCGCGCTATGGACAATCCTACCGGCGACAAAGTGGACAAGCTGCTTAAAGGCATGATAGACGATCGCTTGAAGCAAGGTCAGTTCGACAACTGCGCGATAACAATGAAGGACTTGACGGCTATTCGGCTTGCCATAGTCGGCGCGTACGGCGGACTTTTCCACAAGCGCATCAAGTACAACATCAATCGAGACGGAATAAATGTTTAGGCTTACGGGTGACGTGCAAGCGGGCTTTGCTCGGCTTGCGGGAATAATTTTCAATACGCTTGGGCTGAAAGGCGACGCGACGGTGGATATATCCATTGTCAACGACGAGCAAATGCAAGAGCTCAATAAATCGACGCGCGGCGTGGACAAAACCACCGACGTGCTCAGTTATCCCGCGCTCGATAATATTACCGATTTTACGCAAAAGAATTATCCCACCGATTACGACGATATGCTAAAAGCCGTCGTATTGGGTGATATTGCAATAAACACTGACGCCGCCGCACGACAGGCGGAGGAATACGGCACGGGCGAGCGCGAGATAAATTATTTGTTCGTCCACGGTATGCTGCACCTATTAGGTTACGACCATATCGAGCAAGCCGACAAGTACAAAATGCGCGAGGTCGAAGAAAAGGTTCTTGCCGAAACGGACAAGTCGGTTGTTGTAGCCGTTGTCGGTAGACCGAACGCGGGCAAATCGTCAATAGTCAACGCCATTGTCGGCGAAAAGGTGTCAATAGTGTCGCCCAAGCCGCAGACCACGCGCGACAGGATTACAGGCATATGCACGGAAGGCGCACGGCAAATAGTGTTTTTGGATACCCCCGGTATGTTTAAGCCTCGCACCAAGCTGGACGAGCATATGGATAAGAGTATAAAAAGCTCGCTCGGCGGCGATGCGGACGTTGTGCTCGTGGTGCTGGATAGCACAAAGGGCATAACCGAAGCGGACGAAAAGCTCATTGTAGAAAGATTGAAAACGCGCGCGCCGTTGTACGTTGCGGTAAACAAAACCGACCTGAAAGGCTACGACGGAATATACCCCATTTTGGAAAAACTCAATCCGCTAATGTCGCGCAAGGAAGGGCGTTCGATTAAGGACGTAATTCCTACAAGCTGCAAGACGGGGCGAAATATCGACGTACTTAAAGCGGCGTTGTTCGCAGAGTGCAAGGAAGGCGGATTTTTGTTCCCGCCCGACGAGTACACCGACCGCCCGATTAAGTTTTTAATAGGGGAAGCGGTGCGCGAAAAGGCGTTACTTTTTTTGCAGGACGAAATTCCGCACGGCGTGGGCGTGAGCGTGCGCAGTGTGCAAGAGGACGATGAGCCCGTCAAAATATCTTGCGACGTGATAGTAGACAAGCAGTCACACAAGCAAATAGTGATAGGCGACGGCGGGGAAATGATTAAGCGCATAGGCGCCGCCGCAAGACGCGATATAGAGCGTATGCTCGACTGCAAGGTGTTTTTGGAATTGTTCGTAAAGGTCCGCCGCGGTTGGCGCGATAGGTCGGATATACTAAAAGATATAGGATATTAGGATAAGGGTTTTACGAATATTTTTTCTCGCCGCACTGTAAACTAAAATAAATACGTTTATTTAGGAGGGTGTTATGACAGGCGAGGAGAGAATGTTTTGGGAATTGTTTTGCGCCACGGGCGCGCCGCAGTACTATTCGATGTACGTAAAAGCGCGGGACGAGCGGGGGCAAAATTCGGATAAATAACCGTAAGAGGTGAAGATGGTCGATTTTACCGACAAGTGCGTAGTGCTGAGAACGAGCGACTACCGCGACAACGACAAACTTGCCAAGGTTTTGACGGCGGAGCATGGGCTTGTTACCGTCAAGCTGACGGGCGTCAAAAAAGCCAAGGCAAAGCTAAAACCGTTCGCACAGGAATTTTCGGTATTCGACACACGACTTACGGGTAAAGGCGCGTTTTTAACGCCGATTGAACCGTTGCTTATACGCGACGGTTTTTCGCTTTGCACCGACTTAAAGGTTTTTACCGCGGCTTCGGTGGCGGCGGAAGCGACGGTGGCTTCCATTTGCGATGACGAAGCGCACGCCGAGCTGTTTTTGGAGTTTTTAAAGCTGTTATATAACTTAAAACCGGACTGCAATCCGTACTACCAAGCGGCGGTATATATGCTTCGACTTATGGAGCTGTCCGGATTTTTCAAGGCGTATACATATAACGACCAACCGCAAACTCCCATACAAATGCTGGGGTACGCGCAAAAGACAGGGTATGTGTTGTCGCCGGACAACGACTTGTCCCGCCGCGCGTTAAAGTACATATGCGCCGAGTTCGAGCGCAATTTCGATACCGGACTTAAAAGCGTCGATTCAATCGACCTTTATGCAAATTAGTAAAAGTAATAAAAAAATCATAAAATCCTGTTAACGCCGTAAAAACGCTTGCCTTTTTATGGGGTTTTTGGTAAAATATTCAGTGGAAAAAATCTACTTTTAAGGAGAATAAAATAATGGCAAAAAAGTATTGCTATCTCTTTACCGAAGGTAACGCTACAATGCGCAATCTTCTCGGCGGCAAGGGTGCAAACCTTGCGGAAATGACCAATATCGGTCTTCCCGTTCCTCAGGGCTTTACGATTTCTACCGAAGCCTGCACTCAGTACTACGAGGACGGACGTCAAATCAATGCCGATATCCAAAAGGAAATCATGACCTATATCGACAAGATGGAGAAAATCTGCGGCAAAAAGTTCGGCGACAAGGAAAATCCTTTGCTTGTTTCCGTGCGTAGCGGCGCACGTGCTTCCATGCCCGGTATGATGGACACCATTTTGAACCTCGGTCTTAACGAGACCGTTGTAAACACGATTGCAACCAAGTCGAACAATCCCCGTTGGGCTTGGGACTGCTACCGCCGCTTTATCCAGATGTTCTCGGACGTCGTTATGGAGGTCGGCAAAAAGTACTTTGAAAAACTCATCGACGAGATGAAGGAAAAGAAGGGCGTAACTCAGGACGTAGACCTTACCGCCGACGACCTTAAAGCGCTCGCTATGCAGTTCAAAGCCGAGTACAAAAAGCAGCTTGGCAAGGATTTCCCCGACGATCCGAAGGAACAGCTTTTCGAGGCTATCAAGGCTGTTTTCCGTTCTTGGGACAACCCTCGCGCAAACATCTACCGCATGGACCACGACATTCCGTACAGCTGGGGTACTGCCGTAAACGTACAGATGATGGCGTTCGGCAACATGGGCGACAACTGCGGCACCGGCGTTGCGTTTACGCGTAATCCCGCGACGGGCGAGAAAGGTCTTATGGGCGAGTTCCTTACCAACGCTCAGGGCGAGGACGTTGTTGCAGGCGTTCGCACTCCCATGCCTATCGCAAAGATGGCGGAAGTATTCCCCAAAGTTTACGAGCAATTCCAAGAGGTTTGCAAGACGCTTGAAAACCACTATCGCGATATGCAGGATATGGAATTCACCGTCGAAAACGAAAAATTGTACATGCTTCAAACGCGTAACGGCAAGCGCACCGCCGCCGCCGCTATCAAGATTGCGTGCGACCTTATCGACGAAAAGATGATCACCGAGCAGGAAGCGCTTATGCAAATAGACGCCAAATCGCTCGACATGCTTCTTCACCCGCAGTTCGACCCGAAGGCTCTTAAAGCCGCCGACAAGACAAACGTTGTAGGCAAGGGCATTGCGGCTTCCCCGGGCGCGGCTGCCGGCACGATAGTATTCACCGCCGAGGACGCTGTTATCGAGGGCAAAAAGGGCAACAAGGTTGTTCTTGTCCGCTTGGAAACCAGCCCCGAGGATATCGAGGGCATGAAGTTCGCACAGGGTATTCTTACCGTTCGCGGCGGACAAACCTCTCATGCGGCCGTTGTTGCGCGCGGCATGGGTACATGCTGTGTATCGGGCTGCGGCGACATAAAGATGGACGAGGAGAACAAGCAGTTCACACTCGGCGGCAAGGTGTACAAGGAAGGCGACGTACTGTCGCTTGACGGTTCCACCGGCAACATTTACGACATTCTTATCCCGACCGTTCCCGCCGATCCTAACTCCGGCTATTTCGGCAGAATTATGGAGCTTGCGGACAAGTACAAAGCGCTCGGCGTTCGCACCAATGCGGACACCCCGAAGGACGCCAAGCAGGCTGCGGCGTTCGGCGCACAGGGTATCGGTCTTTGCCGTACCGAGCATATGTTCTTCGAGCCCAATCGTATCGGCGCTTTCCGCGAAATGATTTGCTCGGATACCGTTGAGGAGCGCGAAGCGGCGCTTGCCAAGATCGAGCCTATGCAGCAAGCCGACTTCGAAGGACTTATGGAAGCTCTCGAAGGTCAGCCCGTAACCATTCGTTTCCTCGATCCGCCTCTGCACGAGTTCGTGCCTACTGAAGAAGCGGACATCGCGGCGCTTGCCAAATCGCAGGGCAAGACCGTTGCGCAGATTAAACAGATTATTTCCGACCTCCACGAGTTCAACCCGATGATGGGTCACCGTGGCTGCCGTCTTACCGTTACGTATCCCGAAATCGCCGTTATGCAGACCAAAGCGGT
>JAIEBI010000031.1 GCA_029070965.1 Clostridiales bacterium | reverse complement strand
TTGCTCGCCTTTTCTGCGCTTTGCGGTTTTACTCCCGATTTGTTTTTCATAAATCGGTCACCGTGTACGAGCATACTTTGCCTACTATCGCAACGCAGTCGTCGGACAGCTCCTTTACCGTAAGCCGCTCGCCCGATACTGTAATCAGCCCCGACGGGATTTTGAATATCATTTCTTTTTCGTCAATTTTAATAGGGCGCGCGCCTTCTATGTAAAAAGCGTCGCGCCCGAATATTACCGCTTGGAATTTGTATTCCGGTGTGTTACTGAATATTTTTGCCGCTTGCTCGATAAAACTCATAGTGTTCTATACTATGATTTTTGTCGGCGCGGTAGAACGTTTGTATTACTAAACGTCGTCGTCAACCCGTTCTACTACAATCTTGTCCTGCGTGATTTTGGTTATCCTAACACGCTCGCCCTGCATAATTGGCGTAAAGCTGCACACGACAAGGTTTACGTCGTTTATGGTAGCATTACCCGTCAAGTCGATGGGAGTATTCGCCACGCCCACGCTGTCTATAAGTCCGCTGTACTTGCGCGAGCGCTCGCCCGCTTTTTCCATGCGCGCAACCTTTAACCAGTCGCGCTTGTGTGTAATAAGCGACACGCAGTGTACGCCGAAAAGCAGTACCGCCGTAAGCAGCACAAACACAAACGCCTCGCCCGCCGAGCCGTATACCATGCGGACACTAAATGCACCGCCCATAAGCGACACGCCCAGCACGTACGACACGCCGTGCATAGGCTGGAAAAATTCTATGCAAAACAATATAAAGCCGGTTATCCACAAGCACACCGACACCATATCCATTGTAGAAAACAGCGCGACAAAGCTTTGAGCGAGCGACATTACACCACACCTTTTTTGAGTATTGCGTTATAGTAAAACAGCAGCTGCTGAACGTAGCCGGCATATGCGCCGTACCGCCCCATCAACCGCGTACGCGTTTGCAGCTCCGTTTCCATTCCGATACGCTGAGTCTTGAACATCCACGTATCTATGGGGAAAACGTCCAGCCTGCCGAGCGCAAACAGCGTTACGCAATCGGCAACCTTCTGTCCAACCCCGGGGAGAGTTTTTAACATTTTTTGTGCGTCTGCGGTGTTTGCGGCATACAGCCGATTTAGCAAATCCGTTTCCGCACAAATCTTTGCCGTGTCCAATATGTATTGAGATCTATACCCACAGCCCATAGCGTCCAGTTTGCGGCGGTTGATGGCAGCAAGCTGCTGAGGCGTGGGAAACGCGTCGCCGAACTCCGCGCAAATCCTGCCTATAATGGTTTTTATGCGCGGGATATTATTGTTTGCCGAAATTATAAACGATATAATGGTTTCGAATAACGGCTGGTGAAGTATACGGAGCGCGCCGCAGCAGTCAAGCGCGGGAGTAAGCTCTTGGAATCGACTGAGCTCGCGTTTGGCTCGGAGAACGTCACGATCGAGATTAAAGAAGTTGACAAAGTAATCCACGGCAGCTGTATCAATTATGACTTCGTCACCGAGCGAACAAACGTTGCAAGAATACGGACCGGACTTGATTGTATATCCGTCGGCGGTTTTTTCGTAGCGAAAAAACTGACCGCATTCGATTGTGGCTTTGACGTCTATATCGGCACCGTCCACTATTATTCTGTTTGCTTCGGTTCTATACATAAACAAACCACCTTGTTGGGGATATATACTTGTCGTGTTATATTTAAAAAGGGGCTTTTAGCTGCCCCCTTTGACATAGTTGAATTTAAATATTACTATTGGTTTGCGCGGCAAACATTACTCAGCCGCAGCTACGGGATAAACGCTCACCTGCTTGCGGTTACCCTTATTTTCGAACTTGACTTTGCCGTCGACAAGCGCGAACAAAGTGTCGTCGCCGCCGCGACCGACGTTCTCACCGGGATGAACCTTGGTGCCGCGCTGACGAATAAGGATATTGCCGGCAAGCACGAACTGACCGTCCGAACGCTTTACGCCGAGGCGCTGCGCGTTACTGTCTCTGCCGTTTTTAGTCGAACCGCCGCCCTTTTTGTGAGCGAACAACTGAATATCTATAAACATTTTATGCTTCCTCCAATTTGAGATTTTGCGGATACCCGCTCGATAAGTCTTGTAGTCCCAAGCACATTGCTCGGATTATAACCTCGGCGTCGTGGCCTTCGGGAACATTGAACTCAAACAGTCCGTCGCCCTTTTTGTAACCGACATCGCCGTATATATCCGATATTGCAAGGTACGCCGTTTGAACAAGCGTCGATACCGCCGCGCACAGTATGTCGCTGCCGCTTTCGCTAAGCCCGCTGTGCCCTGACGATCTTACGCACGTAACTTTGCCGTTCTTGCCGAACAGCTTGACCGTTATCATACGATAGCGTCGATTTTTATGCGCGTATAGTACTGGCGATGACCCTGCTTTTTGCGCACGTTCTTTTTCGCTTTGTACTTGAACACGATGACCTTGGGCGCTCTGAGCTGGCGCACGACGGTAGCCTTTACCGTCTTGCCCTCCGCTTCCGTACCGACGGTGATATTTTCACCCTCGCCCGTCAAAAGAGCTTTAAGGTCGACGGTAGCGCCCTCTTCTACGTCCAAACGCTCTACGTCAAGAACGTCACCGACGCACACGCGGTACTGCTTTCCGCCCGTCTCGATAATTGCAAACATAGCCTAACCTCCGTTTAGTATTCGCCGTCGGGGTTTCGGACAAGCCGAATTAAAAACCCTTTTCGTGCGGTTCCATAAAATAATAACACAAGTCAATACTCATTGTCAAGCAAATTAGAGCCTGTCCGATATGTTCACATATATATTTTTTACAGATTACTTTTAGAAAAATCCACAAACTATACTTCGAATTCACCGTTGAGCGCAACGAGTGCGCGCTCGAAATCGCTATCCGATACGCCCAAGATAAGGTTTATTTCCGACGCGCCCATGTCGAGCATACGCAAATTTATATTTGCGTGCGACAGCCTGTTTATTGCGCGCGCCGCCGTCCCCGGTCGAGATTTCATGCCGTGGCCCACTATCGCTATCAACGCAATGTCGGTTGTAAGCGAGATATGGTCGGGATTGACCTCATTTTTTACCGCCTCGATAAGCGCGTTGCACGTCGGCGTATCCACAGCCGAAAACACAACCGTCATAGAATCGATGCCACTTGGTATATGCTCTACCGATATGTCGTAACGCTCGAAACAGCTGAGCACACGCCGCACAAAGCCTATTTCCGCGTTCATCATAGACTTGTCTATGTGCAACGAAAAAAAGTGCTGCCTGCCCGCTATCGCGGTAATCGGCATATTGTTTTTGCGACTGTGCTTACCCGCCAAAAACGCCTCCGTCGGTACGATTTTTGTCCCCAATGCGTTTTCGTTGAACGTATTCAGTATATGTATGGGAATGTTAGCCTTTTGTACGGGAAAAATAGATTCGGGATGCAATACGTTTGCGCCCATATACGAAAGCTCGCGCAACTCCCTGTACGTAAGCATGTCTATAACCGACGCATGCGGCACAATGCGAGGATCGCATGTCATAAACCCGTCAACGTCGGTAAAGTTTTCATACACGTCGGCGTTTACCGCTCGTGCCACTATTGCGCCCGATACGTCCGAACCGCCGCGCGTAAACGTTACGATATTGCCCTCTTCGTCGCTACCGTAAAATCCGGACACAACAACGTCGAGCTTGCCTTTAAGCCCCGCGCGACACACCTCTATCGTGCGCTCGTCATCGTACGTATTTCCGTTGAACTTTATCAAATCCGCCGCGTCGATAAACGTAAAGTCAAGCACCTTTGCAAGCAGTTTTGCACACAGGTACTCACCGCGCGACAGTATGTAACAGTAATCGGCGACGGCAATTTTAGACTGTATCTCGTCAAGCTCGACGTCCAACGCACCGTGCAGTCCCACGCCGTCGCAAAGCATAGTAAAGCGATTGCGAACAAGCTCGAACTTGAGGTTGCGGTCGCAAGGACGCGCTTCGCTCACCGCAATAAGCATATCGGTAACCTTGTCGCATCCATTCGCCTTTCCCGGGGCGGACACTACGACAAACCGCCTATCACGATCTTGCTTGATAATACTTGCGACGCGCAAAATGCTGTCCGCAGTGGACATTGAGGTGCCGCCGAATTTAACCGCCTTCATCTACCGTACTCCGTATGTAATATATTCACTATAACAGACTTTTGTTATACTTTTTGCCGGATTATCAATTGTTATCCCGCACACAAAAGCGGCATTTCTGCCGCTCTAATCAATCACTACGATATTGCTTTTGCAAAACGCAATTAAAGTAACCCTGCGGCAAGCGCCCAAATAACCGCCGCCGAAACTATGGACAAAATTTTCCAACCGATGTTGTGAACAAATATCTTTTTAAGCAACGATACAAACCCGTTGGGCTTTTTTGTGTTTTCTTGTTTTTGCTTATTCATATTAACCCTCCTTGCGGCGGTGGTGCTTGCGCGTGGATTCGGGCGTAGCCTGCAAGCCGTAGGTTTGTTCCAGTTTGTCCGTGAGCATTTGCGAATCGAAATACCTTGTCAGCTCGCCATGCTGTGCTATGGAAATAACGCCCGTTTCCTCCGACACGATTATGGTAAGAACGTTGTAGTTTTCGCTTACGCCTATGCCTGCGCGGTGGCGCGTGCCGAGCTCCTTGTCTATCGCGTTGGACTGCGAAAGCGGAAGGAAGCAACCTGCCGCCACAATGCGGTTGCCGCGCACAAACACCGCTCCGTCGTGGAGTGGCGCTTTGGTGTTGAAAATACTTTCAAGCAACGCGCAGGACAACACCGCGTCCAGCTTGGTACCCGAATCGATAATATGTTCGGGCAGGTTTTGAGTGGAAATTATTATGAGCGCGCCCACATTCTTTTTGGACATGTTTTGCGCGGCGCGAACAATGTCGTTAATAGCAGCGTGAAGCTCCTCGTCCGACACGTCGTATGCGGTGGTGTACTGCTCGTGCGTGTCGCGCGGCGACGCGAGCTTAAGCAGTCCGCGCTTTGTTTCCGCGGGGAATACAAACACTATTACGATAATTACAATCAGTATACCATACCGCATAATCCACCCAAATACGAGTGAAGCAGTATATTCTACCGACGAAAGTACTATGCTTGCCGCAACAAAAACAATCACAAGGGGTATCAACCTACCCGCGTTGTTCTTTTTGAGGAAAACAATCATACCGTAAATGAGCAAAGCGGCAAGCACAATATCTATCGCGCACGCCCACGGCTTTGCCGCCATTTTTTCGTAAATGTTTGTTAAAAACCACATATTACACGCACCTAATTAAATTATACATTATTACGTTTTTAATTTCAATTGTTTTGAGCATATTTTTTTAATTTTTATCAATTATTTTTGCCGCGTTTGCCCACTCCTATTTGCTTTTGCTTCATGATGATTGATAATTTATATAAGTATTTCCAAAAAAGTACTTGATTTTTTTTAAAGTATGTTATATACTATATGTTAGATTACTGTATTAGAGGATGCTATGGCAAAAAAAGACGCAGTAAAGCCCGCTAAGGAAAAACCCGTAAAGGAAAAGAAGGGCAAGGATAAAAAAGGCAAGGGCGCAGCAGCCGCAGGCGGAGTCCCTCCCACGGGCACTCCATCGACCGGTATGCCGTCAGCCGGCACGCCGTCTGTTCCGCTTGCCAATATGTCGCCCGATCAAATGACCGCGGCGCAGCTTGAACAAGCAATCAAGGAAAGCAACGATCCCAACACCAAGCTTAAAAAACTGCGCAGCCCCATCAACGTCCGCAGCTGCTTAATCAATATCGCAATACTTATAGTAGCTACGTTTGCAGTGGTAATACTTTGGTGCTACCTTGCTTTGGACACGTTCAATTTCGGCACGGTCATGTCCGATATGTTCAACAAATTCGGCATAACCCAATTCTTTTCCAACCTCGGCAAAACAATAAGCGGTTGGTTCAGTTAATAAAGCAAAATTTAAAGGCACTCTTGCGAGTGCCTTTTTTGCTGCCTTATATGTTTATTTATCGTCGGTCGGCGGATCGAACGGGTCGTCGCCTTGCGCATTGCCGTCGTCATCGCCTTGTTCCCCCCTGTTGTCGGTCGGGGCGTTAGGCGGAAAAATATCGTCAAGCGGATTATTGCTTTTGGGCGCATTGTTTTCTATGCCGTCAAAAATATTGTCGTTGCCGCTGCCCTGTATGTCGATAAATATATCCGCCGAACTCTTGTCTTCGTAGTCCATTCCGAACACTGCCATTTTCATTTGCGGCGGCGCCTTTACTACAATCGGGTGTTTCTTTTTTAGGTGCGCGCTTATTGCTACCATCGCTCCGGCGACCGCAATAATAACACCCAACACGACAAGATACCAAATCCAGCTCGAACTTACAGTATCGGTATTGGGAAAATTTTCACGGTCGTACGTCATTACCGTTGTAAACTCCTTGTCATACAACGCGCTCACCGTCAGGCTTGCCGCCGTCGCTATTTTTTCGGCGTAGTCGGGATGGTATTTTTTCACGTTGCGCAAAGTATCGTTTTCCGAATACAAAAAATTGTCGTGGCTTGTCGATTCTATATCGGAAAGCTTGGACGATTCCCAGTTGGCGCCCACAAGATTGAGCGTAGGCACCCCCGCATTGAAGAACACGTTAAACAAGCCGCTGTGCGCCCATTGATAGTACGGCACGCCGTTGAGTGCGGAAAGACCGGTTATTAACGGTGTTTTAGACGTGACCTTGTAAATATCAAGTCCGTTATCGGCCGCCACCCTGTCGAAAAGCTTTTCGCGCTTGGTCTCACGCGCGTCCGAAAAAGCGTATATGTGATCACCGCACAACCGTTGCATTTCTATCATCAGCACGATTTTTTGGTAATCGGAGTCTTTCATATCATCCAAAAACGCCTTTGCTCCGTCGTTGGACATATACGACGCACCGAAAAACACTATCGTAACGTTCAACTGCGAATCGAGCGCCGATCGGTGATTGGCTATATAGTCCGCCGCGCATAATACTGCGGCTACGGAGGTTGCAGAAACCGCGCCCTCCCCGCCGTCCGGCGTATCGCCGTTGTATGCAGCCTGATACCGATTGTCGTAGTACGCGCCGATAATAACGTTTTTCGTCGTCTTGCTATCGTCTCTTAAATGCGCGACTACGTTTTGGCTGTCTAATTTGCCGGATTCGTTTTCGCTCGTCGAAAAACTTATCTGAGCCGCATCCTCGTACCCCATTTCCTTTAAACGAACTACAAGGTCATCTGCAGCTTTCTTTTCGCCTTCTTTAAACGTCGTGCGGTCTATATGCTCCTCGGTCATAAAGCCTAAGTATTCCGCTTCCGCCTGCGCGGGCGTGATAGCATACGTCGGATTTTCGGTCGAATGCTCGGGCGCGCCGTGATCGGAACAACCTACAAGACACAGCGCGGCGACGGCAATGCAAAGTATAATCGATAAAATAGAAAAGCGTTTTTTCATACCGTCACCTACACCACCGACACAATAAGATTGATTACCGCAAGTAATCCGTACAGCACTAAAAACGCGCCGAGTATTTGCGAAAGCACAAAGCGAAATCTCGACTTTTCCACGTATTGCATTTTGAACGCATACAACAAATACAGCGATACAAATGCTATCGTGATAATAGGGTCCAAAACTATTTCCAATATCCCCAAGCTCAACGGCGCCGCTATATAAATAAATTTGAGCGCAAACAGCAACATGTTCGCAGCTATAACGGAAAAGTAAAGTCCGTACTTTATCGACCGCACGTCACCGCCGCAACGCAAATGCATAGTTCTGAAAACAAAGCGCGTAATTATCATATACAGCGCAAACGGAATAAGCCCACCGAAAAAGAACGCGAACGCATCGTGGCTTATAATATCTCCCATTTGCATTTGACCGGCATAGTACGCCAAATCCCCGCGCGCAGAAAACCAGCCCGCGGCGCAATAGCTTATGTACGCCAAAATGGGCAGTATGGGCGAAGGAAGCTTTCTTTTTGCTATATCTATCAAATTACACCTCGTTTAGTTGTTCGGGTACGCAGCTTGTGCTACAAAGCATGTGAGCGCATCGTAAACAGTGGTAGCGCCCGTCTTGTAACCGTAATCGGCGCTTTCTAACGCGTCGAGAACCTTTTTGAGCCGAAGCTTGCCGTACTTTGTCCCCTCGGCTTTGAGCTTACTCACTTGGTACGGCTTTACGCCCAAACCGGCAATTCCGTCGGGGTCTACGGAAGCTGCGAATATCTTTCTGAACCTGTTATATATAAGTGTGAACGCCGCAACCAAATCGTTATTCTTTGCCATTCCGTCCACTATGGATAGCGCTCGCGCAGGGTCGCCCGCAAGTATGCTGTCGCACAGCTCAAACACCACGAACTCCGTATCGGCCTCTACCTGTTCGGTAACGTCGTCCTCGGTTATGCGTCCATTCGCTCTGAGCACGGCAAGCTTTTGCGTTTCGCTGTTGATACGCGTCATGTAACCGCCGCAACGGTTACAAAGTAGCGTAATCGCCTGTTCGTCCATTGCCGCGCCCGTGCGCGCGCAAAGCGCCGTAACAAACGGTATTATTTGCTTTAACGGCAAGCGGTTGCAATCCACGCCTACGCCGCCCTTGGGAACATCGGGCAAAGACGCTCTGTTCCAGCTGTCGTGCGGAGTGTATACGGGTAGTACCAAAATCGCCGCGGGATTAGGGCGCTCGAGATACTTCTCTACCTCGGCCTTGTCCACCTTGCCGCGCGCAACCACCACGCGGTAATCTCCGAGCAGCGGCAGCTGCATCAGCTCGTCCGTAAGGTCGCGCGAGGAAGCAAACTCCCTATCCACGCAGTTGAACGGCTTAGGCTCCGCCGCCAACGCAGTAAGCAAAGACAGCGCGCGATCCAATATAAAATCGTCGTCGCCGTAGCAAACATAACACGGGGCGGGCTTTTGCGATTTAAGTTGCTTTTTTAACTCTATAAATTCCACGTACTAATTATAATACATTTATCTTTAAAAAGCAATAGATTTTCCCGCCGTGAGCATTAGAATACTATTAGAATATATTGGAAAGGTACGGAATACTGTCGAGCAGCACGTCGTCTATATAGTTTATTGCGGAATGAACGAATATCACCGCGTCGTTGTAATTATCGGACTTGACAACCTTTTGCAAGCTGACAATCTTGTCGTCGAGGTTGCGCACGGTATTGTGGTTTTGTAGCATTAAAAGTGTGCGCTTACCCTTTTCCCACTTTTTTACCAGCTTGTCGCACATAGCCACCGTTTGCACGTTGTCAACATGTTCCTCGTTAGCCTCGATACTTACGGCAACAGCTTCCAAGTCCGATTGCAGTCCGTTGTAAAACTTGTTTACGTAAACTATTTCGCCTATCATCGCGCCGAGCATAAGCGCGAAAACGACTAATATTACAACTACCTTTTTCACCAGTTGTTACCCCCGCTTATGGTTATAGGACAGCAAAACGCCGGCTTGTGCTTAGGCGCAAAGTACGCGTTTCCGTCCTGACGAACGTCGGCGTACAATATGTCGCTCAGTTTAAGCTTGTTATCGTCCAATACGCGCAAAATTTCAGACTGGTCGGTGCCCGATAGCGCAAGGTTATGCGCATTGTATTTTCCGTCCACTACAAGCTCCAAAGGAAGTAACGTCTTTTGCGGTTCATTTCCTTGCGACTGCTCTACTTGCTGTTGTTCCTTTTCCACCACGCAAAGCTGTCCGTTGGTTTCGAATATGGCATAAGCGATTTGCGAAAAATCGACGTAGCCCGCAGTGCGCACAGCCTCGATTAAATCGTCTATGTTCATATTCATCTTTTGCATATTTTTGTAGTTAATGCCCGACTTGTCGATAACGATAAGGCTGTTACCGCTGAGCAGCTTGCGCACCCTTACCGACTTGCGCGAAACAAACGACAACACGATGTGCAACGTTGCCAATGTCAAAATGGGTATCAATCCGTAATACAGCGGTATATACGGATCGTTCATCGGTATGCACGCCACCTCGGCAATGATTAGCGTAATGACAAGCTCGAACGGCTGCATTTCGCCTATTTGCCGCTTGCCCATAAGTCGTATTACAAAGAACACGACTAAAAACGTAATTATAGATTTTAAAAATACTACGAACATGATATTCGTAGTATGGTTGTTGTTACGCCTTAATATTCTTTTATTTTGCCGTCTACGTAACGCCAACAATTAGGCTTTTCGGTTTCCGAATAAAACCTTACGGACTTTTTGTACCAATCCCTCAATCCGGCGGTAACGCGTATGCCGTCAAACTGTTCGGGCGTACCCGTATAATAAACTGTACTTAGATTCCTGCAACAGCCGATTGCGTTACCACGAATTTCTTTCATTGCCGCACCGAATTTGAGGTATCTGATTCCGGTATTGAGGAACACGCAGCTACCCAACAGCTCGACGTTGTCGCCCAACTCGGCGTCGGTCAAATTTTCACAAGCGTGAAAAGCGTTGCGGTATATGTATTTTAAACCGCTGCCGAACTTGACAGATTTAAGATTTTTGCATTTAAAAAATGCCCATGCACCTATTTCGGTCACGCTGTCCCCGAGGTCGACACTCTCTATATCACGCTCGGCGAACACGCATCTGAATATTCCGTAACTTCTGCCGTGATAGTCGCGCGGCAGAACCAAATTTTTTTCGTTGCCTACGTAATCGATAAGGAAAGTCCTGTTGTTATCGTGGCTGTCCGTGCAAAAAACGTATCCGTCGATTTCCTCGTGCGTGTCATATCCGTCGTTGGGAGTAAACACGTTTACGGCATGCTCGGGCAAAAATCCGATTCGTTTGTGTCTTCCGTAGCGGATATCAAGCTGCGACTTATTATACACCTCGGCGATATTACAACCAATAAACGCGTCGTAGTGTATGAACGTTACGCCCTCGGGAATTTCCACTCGCCGCAACCGTTCGCAATTTTGAAATGCGGCGGTCGAAATTCTTTTCAAGGCTTTTGGAAAAGTTATGCGTTTTAGTCGGTGACAACCCGCAAAAACGCAGCCTTCCACTTCCTCTATGCCGTCGGGATAATCGAATTCGGTAAATTCACAACTGCTGAAAGCGCTCCCGCCTATACGCGTAGCGTTTTTATTTATTTCTATTTTTTCAAGACGGGCGCCGGCAAACGCACTGCTACCTATATAAACAAGATTGGAAGTACTGCCTATTTCTTTAATCGGTATGCACCCGTAAAAAGCATAATCATCTATGCGCTCGACGTCACGCAAAACCATTTCTTTTATCCAATTCGCGCGAAATGCGGAATGTCCGATCGTCTTGACTTTTTTTGCCGTGACGGAAAGCAAATTTCTGCAAAAGAAAAACGCATAGTCACCGACAGAAACCACCTCGTTTAAATCGACGGTGACTATATTGTGATTTTCGGCAAAGGCGCGCTCGCCTATTACCGCAACACCGTTAGGCACAACCACCGTTTCGGCGCTGCCCGTATATTTGACAAGCGTGTCGCCCACGATTACAAAATCTTTGTTTTCAGTCACTGTCTACTCGCTTTCGGTTTTAGCCGAGAATTTTTTGAGATACTGTCCCGTCTTGCTTTGCTCCACCTGCGCTACGCGCTCGGGAGTGCCGGTTGCTACAACAAGTCCGCCGCCGTCGCCTCCGTCGGGACCGAGGTCTATAATGTTGTCGGCGCACTTTATCACGTCCAAATTATGCTCGATAACTACGACAGTGTTGCCGTTGTCCACAAGCCGCGAAAGTATGTCTATAAGCCGTTCGACGTCGGCGGAGTGCAAGCCCGTGGTCGGCTCGTCCAGCACGTATAGCGTACTGTTGGTGGACACCTTGGACAATTCGGTGGCAAGCTTGACGCGCTGTGCCTCGCCGCCCGACAGCGTTGTTGCGGGCTGACCGAGCTTAACGTAGCCCAGTCCGACGTCCAACAATGTTCCAAGTTTGCGTTTTAGCGACGGGATGTTTTTGAAGAATTCGTACGCTTCCTCTATCGTCATATCCAAAACGTCGGCAATCGATTTGTCGCGGTACTTGACTTGAAGCGTTTCGCGGTTGAACCTTTTTCCGTGGCACACGTCGCACGGCACATACACGTCTGGCAAAAAGTTCATTTCTATGCGGATTATGCCGTCGCCCTCGCAGTTTTCACACCTGCCGCCCCGCACGTTAAACGAGAACCGTCCCGAGCCATAGCCGCGTTCTTTGGCGGCGGGAAGCTCGGCAAACAAATCGCGTATGGTGGACATTGCGCCGGTGTACGTGGCGGGATTTGACCGCGGCGTTCTGCCTATGGGGCTTTGGTCGATATTGATTACCTTGTCTATTTTTTCCAATCCGTCAATGCCGTCGCACTTACCCACGCGCTGTTTGACGGCGTTAAAGCAGTTTGCCGCCGCGGGATAAAGCGTTTGATTGATAAGCGACGATTTTCCGCTTCCCGACACGCCCGTTATAACGTTAAACACGCCAAGCGGGATTTTGACGGTAATGTTTTGCAAATTGTTTTCCGCCGCGCCGCGTATGGTTATATATTCGTCCGAAAGACGGCGGTTTTCCGGCGTTCTTATTTGACGTTCGCCCGACAAGAATTTGCCTGTAATCGAGCCCGAAGCAATAATATCGTCCACGGTTCCCTGCGCAATCACGTTTCCGCCGTGAATGCCCGCACCTGCACCTATGTCGACGATATGGTCGGCAGCGCGCATTGTGTCCTCGTCATGCTCGACTACTATAAGCGTATTGCCGAGGTCACGCAGGTTTTTGAGCGTGCCGATAAGCTTGGCGTTGTCGCATTGGTGCAAGCCTATGCTCGGCTCGTCCAAAATGTACAGCACGCCCGACAGTCCCGAGCCGATTTGCGTAGCCAGCCTTATGCGTTGCGCCTCTCCGCCCGACAGCGTTTGTGCCGAACGCGAAAGCGTAAGATATTCCAATCCGACATTCATCAAAAATTCAAGCCGCGTGCGAATTTCTTTTAGCACGCGCTCGGCGATAATCGCCTTGGAATCGGTCAGCTTTAAGTCGGCGAAAAATTGATACAAATACTTGACGGGCATTGCGCACAACTCGTCTATATTCTTGCCGCCTATGCGCACTGACAACGCTTCCTTTTTGAGCCGCTTGCCGCCGCAGTCGGGACAGGGCTGAGAGTTAGTAAACCTGCCTATGCGCCAACGTACGCCGTCGCTTGTCGTTTCGGCAAGGCGACGCTCCAAAAACGTGACCATGCCTTCATATAAAATGCGCTCGCTGCGGTGATAGTGCCCTGTCGTGTATTCCACAACGAGCGGCTCATCCTTGGCGTAAAGAATGATATCCCGCACCTTTTTGTCCAGCTTTTTAAAGGGTGTTTTAAGCGAAAAATCGTACTTTTTGGCGAGCGCCGCAAGGCATTGTTCAAAGTGTTGCGAAGAATCGAGCTGTCCACCATCCAACAAATCGGCAATGGACGAATCGCCGAAAAACAGCAAATCGGGGTCTACTTTACTAAGAAATCCCAAGCCGCCGCACGTCGGACATGCGCCGAACGGCGAGTTGAACGAAAACAGCCGCGGCTCGACCTCGGACAGCGAAAGTCCGCAGTTGCCGCAGGTGTATTGCGTGTTGAACAGTATTTCCTTGTCGTCATAAAACGCAATTACAAGCCCGTCCGAAAGCTTGATTGCTGTTTCCACCGAATCGGTAAGGCGCTGCTGAATGCCCTGTTCTATGACAAGTCTGTCTATAACAACGGAAATGTCATGCTTGGAATTTTTGTCGAGCTTGATTTGTTCGTCTATGCCGTAGATTATTCCGTCCACGCGCAAACGCGAGTACCCCGCTTTTTTAAAGTCCTCGAACATTTTGGAATACTCGCCCTTTTTGCCGCGCACTACGGGCGAAATAATCATAACCCTACTACCCTGCGGCAATGCCATGATTTTGTCTACAATCTCGTCCACCGACTGTTGGTGAATTTCAGCACCGCAGTTGTAGCAGTAAACGTCGCCCACGCGCGCAAACAGCAGGCGCATGTAATCGTAAATTTCGGTTACCGTGCCGACGGTGGAACGCGGGTTACGCCCTGTCGTTTTTTGGTCTATGGATATTGCGGGAGAAAGTCCGTCAATGCTGTCCACGTCCGGCTTGTCCATTTGCCCCAAAAACATACGCGCGTACGACGAAAGCGATTCCACGTACCTACGCTGCCCCTCGGCAAATATGGTGTCGAACGCAAGCGACGTTTTGCCGCTGCCCGACACGCCCGTGAACACTACCAGTTTATTTTTGGGCACGGATAGGCTCACGTTTTTAAGATTGTGCGCCCGCGCACCCTTTATTACTATTTCGTTTTTATCGTCCATGTTATCTCCGTCGGATTTTCCTTTACGATTTTTTGTTGCGCAAAGCCTTCGCTTTTGCCATGTCGCGTTGAAGCTCACGCAGCTCGGCTATCTTGTCGCGGTATTGTATTGCCGACTCAAAGTCAAGCTCCTTGCTCGCCGTTGCCATTAACGAGCGCAGTCTATCCAGCTCCTTGTCGATATCTTTCAGCTCCACCTTAGACTGCTTGGCAGTAATCTCTATGGAGTTTTTTATCGGCTTGATTATCGTTTTGGGCACAATGCCGTTTTGCTCATTGTAGCTCATTTGCACGTTGCGGCGGTTTTGCGTTTCGTCTATTGCGCGTTGCATAGAGTTTGTTATAACATCGCCGTACATTATTACGCGGCTTTCGCTGTTTCGCGCCGCCCTGCCTATCGTTTGTATAAGCGACGTTTCCGACCGCAAAAATCCTTCCTTGTCCGCGTCGAGTATCGCAACAAGCTGAACCTCGGGAATGTCCAAGCCCTCACGCAAAAGGTTGATGCCGACTACCACGTCGTAGTCGCCGCGGCGCAGGCTGTTTACTATCGTCACGCGCTCCATTGTGTCTATGTCGCTATGCAAGTACTTGACCTTTACTCCCTGCTCGGCTAGGTAGTCGGCAAGGCTTTCCGACATGCGTTTGGTAAGCGTAGTAACAAGCACGCGCCCGCCGTTTGCCACCGTGTCCTTTATTTCGGTAAGCAAGTCGTCTATTTGCCCCTTGGTAGGCTTGACGGTCACAGGCGGATCTAACAGCCCCGTAGGACGGATAAGCTGGTTTACGTACCGCCCGCCGGTAAGCTCAAGCTCGTACGGCGCAGGCGTAGCCGACACGTATATAGCCTGCTTGATGCGCGTGCGAAACTCGTCGAATTTGAGCGGACGGTTGTCGAACGCCGCGGGCAGTCGGAAGCCGTAATCGACAAGAGAGGTTTTGCGCGCCTTATCGCCGTTATACATAGCGCGAAGCTGCGGTATTGTCATGTGGCTTTCGTCTATAAAGATTATAAAATCGTCGGGAAAGTAGTCAAGCAGCGTGAACGGCGGCTCGCCTGCCTTGCGCCCATCAAAGTACCGCGAGTAGTTTTCTATGCCCGAGCAGTACCCTATTTCCTTCATCATTTCCACGTCGTACCGCACACGCTCGCCTATACGCTGCGCCTCGATAAGCTTGTGGTTGTCGGTAAAGAATTTGACCTGCTCCTCGGCGTCGCGCTCTATCTGCTCGATTGCACTAAGCATTTTTTCGTGTTCCACCGCGTAGTGACTTGCGGGAAAAATCGCCGCGTGCGCCAAGCGCGCCACTATATTGCCCGACACAATGTCGAACTCGCTTACGCCGTCTATCTCGTTGCCGAAAAACTCCACGCGTATGCCGTGCTCGGACATACTTGCGGGAAATATATCCACGGTATCGCCACGCACGCGGAAGTTGGTACGCTCGGGCGCAAGGTCGTTGCGCGTGTAGTTGATGTCTATAAGCCGCGATATAAGCGCGTCGCGCGTCATTCTGTCGTTAGGACGAACGGATATGGCAAGCTTGTAATATTCCTCGGGCGCGCCCAAGCCGTAAATGCACGACACGGAAGCGACGACGATTGTGTCACGTCGCTCGTGCAGCGAACAGGTTGCGCTGTGGCGCAGCTTGTCTATTTCGTCGTTAACAGCCAAGTCCTTTTCGATATACGTATCGGTGGACGGCAAGTACGCTTCGGGTTGATAGTAATCGTAATAACTGACAAAGAACTCCACGCGATTTTCGGGAAAGAACTCACGGAACTCGTTGCACAGCTGCGCGGCAAGCGTTTTGTTGTGCGCAAGCACAAGCGTCGGGCGCTGTACGCGCTCGATTACGTTTGCCATAGTAAAGGTTTTGCCGCTGCCCGTAACGCCCTTTAACACCTGCGCCGCAAGCCCGTCCTCTATGCCTTCCGCTAATTGCCGTATCGCGTCGGGCTGGTCGCCCGTCGGCTTATAATTACTGTGTAGCTTAAATTTCATTTTTATCGTCCGTTGCCCTATTTTTAGCGGTGTATATTATACCACAAAACCCACCATGCTGTCAATAATATAACCCACCCGCAAACACTATTTTTCCCAAACGAATTTTCCGCAAAACAAAAAGTCGCCCAATCGACGGCGACTTCATTAATTCTGCATTCTTAATTCTGAATTATCTTTGAAACGGCAAAAAGTCTTCGGCGTCGGTTTTGTCGTAAATAAAGTCCTTGCCTATGAGCGACGCGCGGTGGACGACGCTACCGTACTTGTGCGTTATTTTGTCCAATGTTTCGTCTAACTTTTCCAGCTTGTCGTTGCGCGTGCCGTCATCGAAAAACGATAATTGCTTGGGCGCGTCGTCCGTAACAAGCTTAGACACTGCCACCGTTATAGTGCGCATCGGATCGCCGTTCCAGTTGTCGCTAAAAACCTTTAACGCATTCTCAGCTATCTCGGTGGACGAATACGTCGGCACAGGCATTACGCGCTGGCGCGACATGGAATACAATGCGTTATCGCGCATACCCACCGACACGAGGGTGCCGCGATAACCGGCCTTGCGCATACGTGCGCCCACCTTTTCGCTAAGATAGTAAATCATATCGCGGGCGTCCTCTATCGTTTCTATATCCCTTATCGCCGTCATTCCATGACCTATCGACTTAACATCGCGGGAGTATATAGCTTCGCGCACGGGTTCGGTATCTTCGCCGTTTGCATACGCTTTCATTTTAAGTCCGTTTATGCCGAAGTGGCTTTTGAGCACGCCCGAATCGGCGATTGCCAAATCACCTATCGTAGTTATATTCAATTTTTGCAAATGCTCGTACGTACGCCGCCCTATCATTAGCATTTCGCTTGCATTCAATCGCCATATAAGGCGTTTAAAGTTGGCGCGGTCAATAACGGTTGTCGCGTCCGGCTTTTTCAAATCCGAACCGAGCTTGGCAAAAACCTTATTGAAACTTACACCCACCGAACAAGTGAGCCCGCTATCCTCTTTTACACGATCGCGTATTAAGTCGGCAATTTGCCTGCCGTCGCCGAAAATCTTTTGCGAGCCTGTAACGTCCAGCCAGCACTCGTCCGCGCCGAACGGCTCCACCATATCGGTATAGTCGTTATACAGCTTGAACATTTGCTTGGAATATTTCATGTATAGCTCAAAGTGCGGCGGCACTACCATTAGGTTTGGCGCCTTTTGCTTGGCTTGCCATATTACATCGCCCGTCCTTATACCCGCTTTTTTGGCAAGCTCGTTTTTTGCCAACACAACACCGTGGCGCTTGTTTGGATCGCCGCAAACAGCAAGCGGAACGTCTTTCCACTCTGGATGGGAAACACATTCCGCCGATGCGTAAAAATTATTCAAATCGCAATGCAGTATTACTCTGTCACTCATTAAAATTGATAGTTGGCGTAAATTTCTTGTACTTGCTGCTCGGTCGGGAAACCCGCGCCGCCGCCCGCGTGGCGGATTTTGAGCGCGGCAAAGATTTCCGCGCGTTTCATAGCCTCTATCGCCGAGCAACCGTTAAAGTAATAATGGTTGAACGACGTGAACAGCGCGTCGCCCGCACCGACGGTGTTTGCAACCCCGCCGATTTGGCAAACCGGCAGCCTTGTTATAGTATCCGTATCGCGCTCGTAAAATATTACTCCGTCGCTGCCCAAGCCGATTGCTATTATCTTTGCATTGTAAACGTTTTTAAGGTCGGTCAAGAACTGTTCGGGACGAACGGGCAAATCCTCGTCGCTCAAAAACAGTATGTCGGCATACTCCATAAAGTCGCGGTTGAACGGGTCGTAAATATTGCTGATTACGTGTACATCGGTTGCGATTGTCTTGCCGGCGGCTTTGGCAATAGGCAATAACGGTCTGTTAAAGTTGGTGTTGCACAGCACGCAGATATCGGAAGCTTGTATCGCGCTTTCCACCCGCGCCGCGTCGATGCTCATATCCTGAATGTTTTTAAGGTCGCAGTATATTTGTCGCCTACCGCCGTCCCCGGGTTCGTAAAGTATTATCGACACGGGAGTGCAGTCCAGCGTTTCAAAAACGTACTCGCGGGATATACCGCTCTCGTCCAGCTTGTGCCGAATTCTATCCGCCTCGTTGTCCTTGCCTATCAGTGTGGACAGCGTTATTTCGTCGCCAAGCGTTTTGGCGGCCATGGAAATATTGTAGCCCACGCCCGAGATGGACGAGTCTATGCCGAAAAACGGATAGTCTATCGGATAGTAGGCAACGGGAAATGAGCGTATACGTAAATTGGTTTCTACGTTGACAAGCCCCGATATAAAATACTTCATTGGCACACCTCTTTTACGCGTTTTACCGCAACAGCGTTATCTTTAAAGATTATAAACTCTTTTCATATCTTTGTCAAGTATGATTGACATTTCCGCACGAATGATATATAATAGAAAAAAGCCAAAATTTTTCGGAGGAAAATATGGAGAAAATAGAAATATCCAAGCTCTTTAAAGACAGCGGTATGCAAACAACGTTGCGCCGCGCTACGTTTGACAGGCTGCAAATCCGTCCGCAGGTCAACTACCGCGGCAGAACGCAGGACGAAGTGTTCTTTCAAAAACAGGACGGCGCGAACGTAGAATTCGAGGTCGTGCGCAGAATGGATTTCGAGCCGGAAGGCGTGTTTGAAATCACCGCTGTGTACACCGTTCGCCGCGTGCTTAACGATGAGTTCGTCGGACAAGACATAGACTACCGCGAGCTGCTTCGCACGCTTACCGCCAACGACTTTAACATGCTTTGCGGCAACGTATTCTCGTCCATGTCGCTCATCATTTCCCAGCTCACTCTTGCGTCAAACGGCGTTCCCATGGTCTCCCCGCCCGTGTACTGCGGCATAGCGGCAAAGGCCGAATAATAATTAAATAAAACCGATACGTAATAAATAGGCAAGCTTAACCGCTCGCCTATTTTTTATGCTTAACAATATTGTAATAATTACGTTTTGTCGAAAAACGACGGAATTAGTACATAACTTTTTTTGTTTAATGCAAACTAAGGGTATATTTATCACTAACGAGGAAAAAATTTATGCAGTATATCATCGAGGTGGACGATAAGTTGAACGATTTACTTAACGGCAACGCTCTAGCGCGTAATATGACTGTTCCCGCTTTAATAGCGGAATTGTTGAAACGTTACGTTATCGACGCGCATATCATGGAACAGAACGAGCTTTGGCAGTCCGGCACGGAAGCATGCAAGGACATCAATCTGGACTGGGCAAACTTGTAGTACCAAAGGAGAAAACGGCTGTGGTGGCGTACAAGCGCGGAGAAATATATTATGCGGATTTGAGTCCAGTTATCGGCTCCGAACAAGGCGGAGTGCGACCGGTGCTCATTATCCAAAACGACGTCGGCAACCGCTACTCGCCCACCGTAATAGTATGCGCGGTTACAAGCCGAATTACCAAAGCCAAGCTGCCTACGCATGTGGAACTGCATGCGGGACAGTTCGGACTGGCTAAGGATTCGGTTGTATTATTGGAACAGTTGCGCACGCTCGACAAACGCCGCTTAAAGGCGCGCGTAGGCGAGCTGGACACCCCCGCCATGCGCAAGATAGAGCGCGCCACGCTTATATCGCTTGGATTTGTATGATTTACTTATTTTGACAAAAAACAAGCAAGAAAATTTCGCAAAAAGAATCCCCGACAACCGTCGAGGATTTTTTTGACTTTACTCCAATATTAACTTTTCCATTTTTCGTCGTCGTTCCTGTGAATAAACCAGTGAATAAACCACGAACCACCGATTGCAAGGATAACTACGGTAATAATGCCGCCGTTCCACAGCCATTCGCTATTCCACAGCCTGCCCAGCCAGAATATAACGCACAGCAACACGACGACAGCGAGATTTATACCCGCTGCAATCCAACGGAAATCCTCCCAAAACGACGAAACGGCTATTGCGGCTATCGTGGTGACAGTGAGCGCAACAAATGCCCAAAGCGACGCCGAAACACCGAACATCAGCGGGAACACCAAGAAAAACAGCAAGTATTCGATAACCTCTAACGCAATGGGCAAATAGAACCAAAAGTTGAAATCGTCGAGGAAGCCGAAACCGTCGCACGTCACGTACCTAAACGCCGTTACAAGCAACGATATAGGCACCATTATCGCCATACCCCATTGCGTATATACCGACGTGGCATTATTGTGCGCCGCAAATACCGACAATACAAATAACCCAAACGTTATAATCTGCGTGACAGCGCCGAGCGGCTTATTGAGCTTGTCCAAAAGCCCGAGCGTCTGCACTAAAAATCCAAAGACGATTACGCTTATAAATGACACCTTCATCGGCACAGACAAAGCATTCCAGCCCCACTTTGCCACGCCGTCGATTTTGGCAAGAAAGCTTATATGCGGAATAAGCAAAACCAACAGTAGTTCGAGAATAATCGGAATACAGCATACAACCGTTAGCACTATATCGCCTGCAAAAATTATCGGCTTTCGTGAAGCGGACGCGGTTGATTTTGCCGTTGTCTTTGATTTCGCAGCACCGCTCTTGGGTTTCGTCGTTTGCGTGCCCTTTTTGGGGGTTGTTTTTGCTCCGTTAGATTTGGAGTTAGACGACTTTTTATGCGTTTCGTAAGCGGCGGCATAAGGGTCGAAGGTTTCGCTCTTTTGCTCTTGTTGTTGCTGTTGCGGCGGAGTGAACATATCCCGCACAGCGTCGGTGCGCTCTTTAAACTTGGCGTCGGTGCGCTCCTTTTCCAGTTCGCCAAGGCGCTCGTCCAACCAATCCCTAAACGAATGTACGCGCTTTTTAAAATCGCCTTCCGCAAGGTTGACCGCTCGCAAAAAATTCTCGTCCAAAACGATACTGTCGTAAAGCTCCTCGGTCAAGTTCATAGCCAAATAGTTTTCGGCAGTGACGCGCACTTTGAACAATCCCTCGTTCATAATGCCATCTTTTACGCCATGGTCGAGCAAAAACAATCCCCAATACGCCTCGGCGTTTTTGCGGTCGCGCGCCAAAATACTCTTATAAAACCGACGCGCCGCGTCCGAATCCTCGGCGTTATACGCTATTTCCGCACTTTGTAGTAGCTCGTCGTCGGACCGCTTTGCGCCGCACTCGGGACATTGATAGAACGCGGTGTTTAGCCGCGCTCCGCATGCTTTACATTTATCGGATATCATTATGTGCTCCCAAAACTAATTTGCAACTATATATTAATATATCATGATTTTACGCAAATTGCAAGACTTATTATAAATTAAAATTATTTTATTCTTTATAGTCGGCAAAGTTGAGAACGTCGCTTGCGGTAAGCATCATTTGCGCATAAGAGCTCACTGCGCGCTCGGCGCCCAAGCCGTTGCGATAACACGCCACCGTAGCCGCGTCGATTGGACTGTACGCACATGTAAGCGCTGTTATGCAGCCGCTGAGCATATCGCCCATGCCGCCCTTCGCCATCGCGGGCGTACCCGCGATATTGATTCGCACTTCCTTGCCGTCGGTAATAATGGTGGTAGCGGATTTTAGCACAAGCACGGCGTTAAGCTCGGCAGCAATCGCCTTTGCGTTTTCCACCGTACCTTCCAAGCCGGTCAGCCGTTTAAACTCGCCCACGTGCGGTGTGAGTATCACCTTTGCTTTGGCGGACTTTATAAAGCCGTAATCGCCCTTTATCGCGTTTATGGCGTCGGCGTCGATAACCACCGCTTTGTCGTAGTTATCGCAAATATACTTTACCATATTTTTCAACTCGGGATTTGCACCCATGCCCATGCCTATACAAATAGCCGAAGCATTACGCACTATCTCGTCCAATTCCTTTTTGTCGAACTTGATAAAACCGTCTGGCGTGTCGGGCATAAACTTCATAATCGACATAGTCGCCCGCGCCGACATTGCCGCGCGGTGAACGCTGGGCACGCACACCGTTACCGTGCCCGCACCGTTAAGATATGCAGTGTGCGCCGCCGCACCCGCCATAATGGGCGCGCCCACCATAGAACCGCAACCGCCTATAATATAAACCTTTCCCGCAGTGCCCTTGTGCGCGGTGTTATCCCGAACGTATGCGGGAAAATCGCCGTCCTCGTATACGTGCATATCGGACTCGGTGGCAAAAACGTCCTTTACTATAATCTTTCCGCACATGTTTCTGCCGTTACCGAACAGCATCCCGGGCTTGTAGCACGAAAAGGTCACCGTTTCGTCCGCCTTAAAGCATACGCCCATAACCTCGCCGCTGTCGCAATTAAGCCCCGACGGCACGTCCAAAGCGATTTTAAACGCATTCTTTTGCGCGTTGAGCTTGTTTATAAGTTCGGCAACCTCGCCCTCTATCTGCTTGTTTAATCCTATGCCGAAAACGGCGTCCGCTATAATATTTGCATTGCCGTCGTAGCTACTTGCGGGCTCTACCTTTAAGCCGCCGCTTTTTACGTACGCCAAAGTTTCGGCGTCGTACTTAGATATATCGAACACGGTGTACGCCGTGACTTTATGCCCCAATGTGTGCAGTCTTAATGCGGCAAGCAAGCCGTCGCAACCGTTGCCGCCGCTGCCGCAAAACACCGCAATCGAATTTTCGGACTTTCCCTTCACATGCTCGGCAATGATATCCGCCACGGCAAGCGAAGCCGAAAAACGCAAAAACGTTTCGCCAACGCCGTTTTGCTTTGCTTTATTTTCCGCCGCGCGAACCTGCGCCGCGCTCAAAACGTTTTTCATTTGCTTTCTCCTTTCGGCAACAGCTCGACAACGGCTACGGCATTATCGCCGTCATGCGAAATAGATATGCTTGCAGCGTACGGCTTGAATTTTTCCACGGCACCGCCGTAAAAGTTCAGCACGGGCGCGCCGCTCTCGCCGTGTACAACCTCTATGTCCGACGGCATAACGCCGTTGCCGAAGCCGATACCCAAAGCCTTGACCGCCGCTTCCTTGGCACAAAATATGCCCGCATAGCTTTGCGCACTGTTCGCTTTGCCGTTGCAATAGCTTTGTTCCGGTGCGGTAAATACTCTATTTTTAAACGCCGCGTTTTCTATTGCTTCTTTTATTCGCGATATTCTTATCGTGTCTATGCCAATCATATCTTAACGGCATTCTCCACGGCGCACGCGGTAGCTTCCACTGCAAGCGCCATAAGTATATTGATATCGGCGGTCTTATCGCCCTTGGACAACGCAAACAGCGTGTCGCCGTCCGCGTCGGTGTGTACGGGACGAATGGACATTGCCAGCCCGTCGTGCGCAACAGCCGCAAGTTTGTTGACCCCCACCTTATCAAGCTTGGCGTTGGTCATTACGCACCCGATAGTGGTATTAGTGCCCCCCTGCATCTTAAACATTTGTTCGAGCGTGCCGTTAGTAAACGCCTGCATGGTATTCAAAAATTGACCGTTAGGAAGCCGCGCGCCCGCAAGTATCTTGCCGGTATTGTGGTCAAACACGTCGCCTAACGCGTTTACGGCGATTACTGCGGTCACAAACACGTCGCCGAACTTACGCGTGGCTCCGCCTATTCCGCTCTTACACGCACCCATTGCGCCCAAAATTTTGCCTACCGTCGCGCCCTTGCCCGCGCCCACGTTGCCGAACGCAACGCCATCGGCAGTCGCACACTTTGCGGAGGCATAGCCCATAGCTTTGTCGGGATAATGATATTCGTTGGGCGTATTAAGGTCGAATAATATCGCTTGCGTGACAAGCGGCACTACCTTGTCGCCTACCTTGAACCCGATATTGTTTTCGCGCAAATAGTCCATAACGCCGCACGACGCTTCCAGCCCGTACGCCGAGCCGCCCGAAAGCACGACTGCGTTTACAAAGCCCTGTGACTTTTCGGCGCGGAGCATATCCGTTTCGCGCGTCCCAGGAGCGCCGCCGCGCACGGACACACCGCCCACCGCGTAATCGGTAAGTATGCAGGTTACACCCGTGTAATCGTCTTGCGCGTGTCCGATTTTTATTCCGTCGGGCAAAAGCACCGTATTGTCCATAAGTTACTCCTTAACCGTAATTAATCGTAATCGTCGTCGCCGCCGTTAAGTTCGCTTGAAAGCTGTGCCACGACGGAGTTTATACTGTCCCAAGAAAAGCCGCGCCCCGCCAAAAACCGTTTAAGCTTTTGCCTGTCCGCCGACTTGTGCGACTTGATATACTTTTGTGCAATATCCGTTATATTATCCTCGAGCGCGTCGTCAAGTAATTCGTCTATGACCGACTGCGCAATACCCTTTTGTTTGAGCTCGGCGCTTATCCTGAATGAACCGTACTTTTTTGATTTGGACTTTATATAAGTTTGCGCGTAGAGGTAATCGTCTATATAGTGATAAGATACCAGCTTATCAATAGTCTGCATGATTATGGCTTTGTCGTAGCCCTTATCCAGAAGATATTTGTAAATTTCCTTTTTTGCGCGCGGCGCGATAGAAAGATACCCCACGGCGCGCTCGAACGCCGAATTGAGCTCGCTCTTTTCCATTACGTTTTTCAGCTCGTCTGCGGTGATTTCGTCGCCTATTTTGAGCCTCGCGGTTGCGGCAGCAACCTCGTCCAATCCACACACAAACTCACCGTCAACAAATATGCTGACGCGCGTGCGGTTGCGTTTTTGCTTTTGGATATCCGTTATCTTGCCCATACGCGTATATTTTAACATTATACGCGCAAAAAATCAAGCGCGAATAAAAATAAATTACACAGCACATATTATATACACAACATTTTAAGGAGAAATTATGACTACAAAAAGCCTTACGGAATTGAGCGAGCTTATGCGCAGTGAAAAGCTTGCGTACAAAAAATGCTGCAATTACGTGTCCGAAACGGACAACGAGCAGCTTAAATGCGCGCTTGGCAACCTTGCCAACGGACACAAACAGCGTTACGAAACGCTTAACAATTACCTCAACAAAAACTAAGGAGAAATATTATGCAATACGATAACGATTACGATCTCGATCACAACGATTGCCCCGAATACGAAAACGAAGTGCCCGAGGAGTTTGCTTCCGACTTTATTGTTGAAACGGATGTCGACGGCTACGACGAATACCCGCAAACGCCCGACGACTATATAGGCAACAGCTTCGGCAACGACGAGCAAGCGGCTACCACCGACCTTTCCGACCTGTACGTAACCGACGACGAAGGCTACGACAGCGACAGTAACAACGGCAACGGAACGCACAAACCGTGCAACGGCGACGGTTGCAATATCAATTACGAAATCGGCGAAGATTACGGCACCGGTTACGGCTCGGAAAATTACGAGAACAACGGTAAGTCCGTACAGTACGCTCCGAGCGACGAGCAAGCGGCAACGCGCGATACTTGGTGCAACTGCGGCGACAGCTGCGGCTGCGGCGAAACGGCACAGGAAAAATGCCAGCTTGACGACTACGAAATAATATCCGACGTACTCGGCTCGGAAAAGGAAATCGTGAGGTTGTACTCCTCCGCGTTGTGCGAAACGGCGGAAGAAAACCTGCGCGACGTTATACGCGCCAACTTTACCGAAGCGGCGGCAGACCAATACAAAGCGTTCAGCTATATGCAGGAAAACGGTATGTACAAAACCGAACAAGCGTCGGAGGAAGACATTACCAAAGCAAAACAGCAGTTCGCTCCGCTGTGCCGCAACAATAGTGATAACTTTTAAGCAACAAAAAACCGCTCGAATCGAGCGGTTTTTTAACGTTATTAAAGTAACGGTATCGTAGCCAAATACTCGACGCCTTGTCTGTCCTTGGCGTTGCCCTCGGCAAGTACAAACGCGCGGCAAACGACTTCCCCGCCCGCCATGGCGACAAGCTGCTCGAGCGCGGCGTTGGCGGCGCCGGTGCTGATAACGTCGTCTATAATGGCGACGCGCTTGCCCTTAATCAAATCCACGTCGTGCGCAGAAAGATACAGGCGCTGAACCTCGCCCGTGGTTATAGTTTTGGCTTGAACCTCTATGCCGTCCTGCATATACAGCTTTTTGCTCTTGCGGGCAACGGCATACATTTTTTGACCCATATCACGCGCTACGCAGTGCGTAATTTGTAAGCCCTTGCTTTCCGCCGTAATAAGTACGTCTGGATTGTACTTTTTCACTCTTTCGGCGAGGTGCTTGGCGCAATGCTCGGTTAATTCCACGTTGCCGTGCAGATTGAAAAACGCAATGTTTACGCCCGACGGCAACGGAAGCACGGGCAAGTGTTCCACCCTGCCGCAAATGTCTACTGTGTAAATTTTTTCCATTTAAGATTGTTCCTTGTCGATTCTCTTATTCGGTTTATGCAGCCTCTTCCGACCAATGCGCGAAAAGCGTTTGATTGTCGGTTATATTTACCTCGGTAGTACTATAAATACGAGTACCACCATTTTGCTCGGTATACCAACCCTCAAAGCTCTTACCGCTGCAGGTAGGCGTAGGTAATTCGCCGTAAGCTTGTCCGTACGTAACTGCTATGGTGTCTTCACCCTCGGCAAGTGTACCGTCGATAGCGTCAAACGTGACCGTGTATGTATTTGCCGTCCAATGCGCGGTAAGCGTGACGTCGGCGGTAACGGTGATTGCGCTTTCTTGCTTTGTGCTTTCAACGTACCAGCCGTCAAAGCGGTAACCGTCGCGCGTGGGCGTAATCATAAGGTGCAAATCATAGGACTGCCCCGTCGCAACTTTGGTAGCATACGTTCTGTCGTCACCCATTATTTTGCCTTCACCCGCATTAAGCGTTACGGTAAATACAACCTTTGTCCAGTGCGCATAAAGCGGAGTATTTCCGACAAGATCTACGGTCATATCGCTCGTAATCACATCATCACCATGCATTGAAAGATACCAACCGTCAAAGGTATAGTTGTCGCGTGTAAGCGTGGGCAGGTCGCCGTATTTACGTCCGACGTAAACCGTTTTGCTTGCCGGCTCTACCGTCATACCGCTTACACGAGATTCAAACGTTATGCTATAACTGGCGGCATCTGTCCACTGTGCGTACAACGTGATTTGAGCATTGGCGCCTGTTACCGTTGCGGTTGCTCCGTCTATTACGCTTCCGTCCTCTGTAAGCGACCAGCCGGTAAAGTTCTTGGTAGAGGTGTTTGCCGGCGCAGGAAGCGTACCGTATGCATCGCCCTCGCCGTACTGTCTGTCGGAATATGTTTCGGTAGACTCCGTATTGTTCAAGTTAAAGCTGACCGTATACAGCCGTATCCATCGAGCGGTCATTGTTACGTCGCTTGTGACGTTGGTGACGTCGCCCGAAACGTCCCAGCCGTCAAAGCGGTAACCGTCGCGCGTAGGTCTGAACGAATTGTGAATATTGAACGATTGCCCATACTGCACTTGGAAAGTAAAGACAGGTGCGCCGTTGTAATTTTCGTCGAGCGTAACGGTGCAGTACTTGATGCTCCACTGCGCTGTGAGCGTGATTTTTGTCACGGTATTGGCGTTGACGGGCTTAACCAGCGTGTCAGCCGTAATTACATTGCCTGCACCATCCTTCCAGCAAACAAAGTCGTATCCGTCACGAGTCGGGTTAAGCAGTGCGCCGTACGTAGAGCCGTACTTGGCTTTTTCGTCACGAGTTGATATACTGCCGTTATTATTATACTCTATCGTGTACTCTTTTGCCGTCCAGTGCGCGTAAAGCGTGTGCGGTTGAGTATTGATAACGGTAGCATTGCTTTCGACCTTGTTGCCGCCGGTTGCCGCAGTGTACCATCCGTCAAGCGTGTAGCCGGTACGCGTAGGTTCAGGCAAGCTGTACGAATGTTTGTACAGCGGATTGTCGTAGCTTACGTCCACGTTATCGTCGCCCGCGTTGGTGTTGAGCGTGACCGCAACCTCGCCTATAACCTGCACTTTATACAGTACGGTTACGTCAGTAGAGCTACCGCGATAAGCATTGTTATACACAGTGAGCTTTACTTCGATAGTGGACAGCGGAATAGAAGCGCTCGTATTAAACCCAATGTTCAAGTCAAACGATCTGACTTCACTCCTACCGCCATACCCGTTACCGGGGAAATTGACAGTGGCACTACTGCCGTTAAGATTTACGGAGTATTGTTGTCTATTAAACACAAGCGCCAACGAGTCAAAGTATTCACGCAAAGTATGTCCGTTGGGCGCGGTTATTGTGAGCATTTGACCGTACTTATACTGCGCGTTGTTTGCGGCGCTCCATGTGGAAGTAACAGCGTTGTTTTGATCGACACCGACAGCGAAATTTCCGTCATCTTTTGCAAAGTCGATATTATCGGTGTTGGTTGCAGTATACTGCGCGTTTGTTTGCGGCGCCAAAATGTTAAGCTTAACCCCAAGCGTTGTGGACTGCCCTGCAACAGTCAAATTGAGCGTTACCGTCACGTCTTGGTCGGTTTCGACAGATCCGACATTAAACTGAACGCCGTTGCCGCCGTAAGTTGTAGTGAATACCGTGCTATTGGACACGCCGTTGATAACGACGTCAAAGCCTTTGTCGGCAGTCAACTGCATAATGAATGTTTCGTTAGCATTGACGGTAATGCCGCTGTCGCCTACGGTTTCATCGCCGACTTTTGCGGTGATAGTTACCTTTTGCGGGGCTACATTGTACGTTGCCGTGTTGAAATATACATTGCCGTTATTAAGCGTAACAACATAATTTACAGTGAAAGTCTTGGTGGGCGCGGTAGCCGTAAAGTATGCACCGTAGTTTTTGCTTACCGATACAACGGGACTTGCCGTACCGTTGTTTGCAACGGTCACATATTCCGCTACGCTTGCACCGACACTGACTGTTATGTCTGTCACCGTTCCCGATATAGCATTACCACTACCAAAAACTCTGGTTTTATTAAGCGCAACACTGTTGTAATTGTTGTTGGTAGAATTCCACGTCACACTTTGCGTCTGCGCCGTAGGCACCGTGATGTTTATAGCTTTTGTGCCGACAACGGTGGTTCCCGCATATGCGCCCGACGTAATAAGCACCGTTGCGGTAACGTCTACCGTGGGCGCGGACATCAAATTGTTCTTGACAATAAGATTTGCGCCGTTTACGCCGAAGTTGGCCGTATCTTCCACGCTGAGCGAAACAATACTGTAATCGTCGTCGTCCTTAACAAAGCCCGTGCCACTGTAAGTGTTGGGCGCGAACGTACTCTTGAACGCGGCGCCGTTAAGGTCGTAAGTTGCCACGGCGTTGCCAATCGTGATACTGCTCTTGTCCGTATCCGTGTTCATTGTAGGCAACACGCGCACTGTAATCGTGTCGGACACGCTTTCGCCTGCATGCGCACCGCTATTGATTGTAGCGGTAACTTTGAGCAGTAAGCTACCGCCCGCTCTTGTCTTGGTGGTGTCCAAGAGAGCAAGCGTACGATTAGTTGCGTCAAACGTGAAATCGGTACCCTTTGTCAAAGTGCCGTTTTCGGCGGATATCGAAATCGTCACCTTGCCGGTATAGTCGTAAGTACCGTTGTCGGCGTTAAATGCGTACGCATCCGTAGCATATGTGAATTCCGCTTTGTCTTTTAAGCAAAGGTCTTTATTGGCGTTATCTTTCCACGTAATTGTGGGAAGCGCGACGCCCGTGACGGTAATGGATTTATCAACGGTATACGTTCCCTTATAAGCGCCGTCGTTTACTGATATCGTAGCGCGGACTATAACCGTTTGGTCGGTAAGCACATTTGCATCGGCGGTAAGCACTCCGCTTGTCGCGTTGATTGTTGCGTATGCGTTGCCCGAGTGCACTGCGTAGCTTACGGTGTAATTGCCGAGGAATCCGGCCGCTTTACCTACGGACATTGTAAGAGTTTCGGAAGGCAACACCGTATCACTATCATTATCGGCAGCAAGCGTAAAGCTCGGCGCGGTCGCGGTAAGACTTACCTCTTTGTCCTGCAAGTACACAGTGCGAGTGCCTATCTTTACCGAGGCGCCGATGCGCATGGTTGTGGGCTTAGTAGCGGTGATAATGCAATACCGTGTGGTACCGTCTATCGTCAAAGCATCAGCTTTTTGCACATCGCCGTTTACAATCAGATTTACGGTAGCGCTTTCGGGCACACCTGTAATTTCATACTTGAACTTATACGGAACTGTGGTATAGTCGATGTTTTGTACGGTTTGGTCGCCGAACTCGGTATACGTAGTTCCGTTGTCACTCGACACGTACAGCTTGGCTGCGACGTTGGCGCCGTACGTAAAGTAATAGTCCTTATCGCAGGTATACGTTTGTCCGCCCACCGTTGCCGTAACGGTAATCTTGAACGCGCCGCTTGCATTTTGCATAAGAGTAACGGTAGCGGTTTTGCCGCTGAACTCCGCGATAGAAACAACCGCGGGAGCACCGATAGCGCTGTACGCTACGTCAAAGGCATTGTCGTTGCTTGTGATTTTAAGGCTGTACGTCGCGTTTTGATCGACTACCGAATACCTTGTCGATTGATTGCCGTTGTAAGTAGTGATAACGTCCGTACCCGACATAAGGTCGAAGGACAAGTTGTAATCGCCCTCCACAGTTACGGTGTACGTAGCGGTGCTTGCAAACGTGCCGTATGCCGTTATGCCGCCGTTAGGCGCCGCGGCGTATGCGTAGCTCAGGTTCGCGGTAAGCGTGTATGTACCCTTTTGGGCCGTTGTGTTAGCCGCAAACTTGACCGTCTTATTATCGCCCGTACCCGTGATTGCAAACACTCCGTTATTTACGGCGGAAGCAGTCAAATTATACGTGTGCGTAAAGCCGCCGTAAGTCGCAATAGCCGGATTTACCGTCAATTCGGAATCCCTGTTCAAAAGGTTGAGCGTGCCGCTTGCGGAATTGAGCGTCAACGCCGCAACCGGAGTGATGCATATGTTGTAAACTTGTTCAACCGTTTCGCCGGCATAGGTAGCCGTTACCACTACGGGAACGGTTGTCGTCATGTTGCTATTGAGCGCTTTGGGTTTCAACATGAAACCGACAATTTCAAGGTACGTGGCGTCGGTTGCGTTTTGCAATGCAACGCCATACACCACGTTTTGGGTTGTATACGAAACGCCGCTAAACGCAGTGCTTGCGCCTATTTTACCCGTCAAATCGGCTTGCGTGTAGTTGCTTGCATCGCCGTAGTAAAGCGTGAGCTTTTTGTCGGCGGAGTTGAACGCATTTGCATCCACACCGCTTATGGCAACCGCGGACGGCGCTACGGTGTACGTAAGCTTGACAATCAGCTCATAATACTCGCCGGTATTTTGTTCCGTGTACTTTGCGCGGTAGTAAACCGTACCGCTAATCGCCGCGGGATTTGTCACTTTGATAATACCGTTATTAATTGTAACTCCGCTTGCCGTCGTAGTACATTCAATGCCGGTATACAAGCCGTAATCCGCTTGCTTGCCGTTCTCTGTCTTGCCCGAACCGTCGTTGACGACGTTGGCAACCAATGTAAACGTGTCGCTCGCCGATTTTACCACAAAGCTCGCGGACGGACACGGCTCGCCCTCGGCCTGCGCGGGCTTGATGGAATTACCTCCGTCAAACACTATATGCGAAGTGAGCGTGTTTATAGTAATCGCGCGAAGATGCTTGTTGCCGTCGTACGTTACGTTGTCGTAAACAAGCCGTAAGTAATATATTTGCGAGCGGTCGATATTATTGGCAACAGTCACAGTATAACCGGTGCCATTATTGTCTTGCTCTATCTCTATATCGCCGCCCGTATATGCGTCGTAACCGCCGTCCTCGTTCATGGTGTACACACCAAGCACGGTCGCATAAGATTTAGGCTGAGTTGCAGGGTTTCCGCCGTTGTACTTGACGTTTACGGTAAGCGTTTGCGCGTCGCCGTCCCCGTTATAAACGGTGACCGTCGTTTTTGTGTTGTCACCGAACGCCAGCTCGTAAATATCCATTTCGACGATTATCTTTATTTCCAACGTAAACACATTGTTTGAATCCGCGCCGTTATACTCGTCGGTGAATATGAGCGTGAACGTATGCGTACCGACAGCAATATTGTCCGTCGTGGTTATGGTATACGTCGACGTCGCAGCTTTGATGTTGTTTGCAAGCGCAAATCCGTCAGCTGTGGCAGGCGCCGTAACGTTAAGCCCCGCACCGGTGTGGTTGTAAGCTAACGAGTAACCTGCGCCATTGGTCGCGCCGTAAACGAACGATAAGCCGAGCGACTTGGTATCGGAGGGATTTTTAAGTTGGAACGTGGCGGTAGCCGTGCCCGTTCCGCCTGCATTTATGGTCGCAACGTCGGCATTGCCGTTTTTGACTGTCAAAGATTGTAGACCGGCCTCGACATATACGTCGCAAGTAGCTACCTTCTCATTGGCGTGAGCGGCTGCAACGATGTTAATTGTCTTGCTGTCTGTTACCGTTTGGTCCATTTTAAGCGTAATAACACAGGTGAACGTTTCATCATCGATTTCATTGACGCCCTTGGACGGCAACAATGTATAATATCCGTCACCAACAGTCGCTTTGTCACAACTCAATTCCAAATAAGACGGCAAAGTCAATTTTGCGCCCTCAAACTCATTGTACTTATCGCCTTTTGCACTGTATTCTACTTTAACGTAAATTGTCTCGGAATACTTGTTGGCATTATTGATAAATCCACCGAGCAAAATCGAATCCAGCACATTACCGTTAACGGCGCTGTCGTAGATGCTTATGGACTTGATTGTCCTTATTTGATTGTTTACAATAAATCTAAATCCAATCCTGCTACTACCGTAATTTATAGTAGCTCCAGTTATAGTTTTTTCCGTATCCGTTATTGCCGGTGCGCGATATGTTATATAATAATACGCACCATCCTGAGGTCCATCGCTTCTTATAGGTTTTATCTCCCCGCTGGCCGGCAATTCAAACGTCGCCTTTTCCACAGGTGCAATATGACCATTGGTCTCTTGCACACTTTCCACGTAAACACGTTTGTTGCCGACATTGATAAATGTGGATACATAAAGAGCGGCATTTGTATCCTGATTGACATTAACCGTTAAATTATCAATCGGCTCACCGGAGCAATTAGAATTGGTAAATAACGCCGCACCGTCCGCTTGGCGTATAAATTCCAGCGTCATTCTTCTCGGGTTGGAGAACTCATCACCCGTATGCTTGCCTATATACTCATCGTCGGCATTAATTAAGAAAGAAAGCTCGACGTTTCCGAAGTTAATGCTGGTATTGTAGCTGTACGCATATATATCGGTTTTTGCCGTGAACGTTTTGGCGCTTATATTAAACTCATAAAGCAACGTGCCGTTGTGTTTGAACGAAATAATATTTGCGTTAGTTTCCTTAACATAGTCGCCCGCGTCTACGCCGCTTTCAAACTTATCGGTGTTACCGTAGTACAAATCTATGTCGGAATAAGAAGTATAGTTCTTTTCTCCGCCAAAGCTGTAATTTGCCTTGACGTCGGCTTCCTTAATCGCAATAGACCCGCCCGTTGCGCCGTAATACACTTGCTTGCTCTCCGTCGACGTAGGATTGATGGCCGTAACAGCGTTTATAAGATAAATTTCCAATGTGAACGTACCGATATTTTCGGGAACAAGGTTATAAACGTTAAAACGAATACGTGCGGAATGCTTTGTCTTATCCCACTCCGACAGCCAATCCCACTCATCGCCCCTAAACGATACGGCCTTTGTCGTATTATTAGCGGACAAACCGTTACCGACGGAAGGGATTGTTATATCGCTAAGCGGTATATTGAATAGATTACTATCCAAGCCGATAAACTGTTTTAACTGGTTGGGCGAAACAATATCCAACTCCCGTCCCGCTTGAATTTGTACGTATAGCCATGCTTCGGTATCAGACTTGCGCACAAAGTTGCCCGCACACGTGTCGTTATAGGTAACTATATCCAGCGCGTAGTCTAAGTCCTCTATAATCTTTGCACTGCCGCGTTCCACTTTTTCGGTTATAGTAAACGGAACAGACAGCTCAAACTCCTTATCCTTGGACTTTAAGCTGTTATTGTCATCCGTGCCGTAAAGGTCTGAGCCGTTTTTGATAAACTGAAATACCGCGTCACCTGTCGTATCTTTTTTGACAGTGACGTAAAAAGTAATCGTCGCCGTATATTTTGTTGACTTGCTGGTGCCATTTGGAAGCTTTGCAAATGTATCACCGTAATCAGCTTCGTACTCTCTATTGGGCTCGAGCTTTGTGGTTGAACCTTTTTGCAGCGTAACGTCTATTTCGCTCTTGTCAAAAACGAGCTTGTATTTGTTGTTAAGGCAGCTCTCCTCCCAAAGCGTTTTGGCGTTGGCTTTTTCGGGCGCAACAACGGTGTAGGTAACGTTAACAGCGTATTCGCCGTTTTTTACGGCGGGAACATTTACTATTTCGGGCTTCTCGGCGGGCTGCTTGTAAGTGCCGCATGCAAGCTCCACCTTTTCGGTTTGCGCGATAATACGCACGGGTACCGTTATAGACGCGCCCGCGCTGCCAGTCTTGGTGTCTTTAAACGTAAGCTCGACTTTATTTGCCACGTTTTTGGGCTCAAGCTTAACCTCACGCGTAGTATTGATTGTCGTAACTTGAAGAATGCTACTGTCGGCTTGCTTTACGCTTACCTCGATATTCTTGTACCAGTCGGTTGTAATTGCCCCATTTTTGTACTGAATGTCAATGGGATTGAGAAGAATATGTTTGAATATATCGTTATATGTAACACCGTTATTGCTGTAAGGCAACACCAGCTCGAAATCAGAATTGGACAGAACTTGGCTGTCGTTGTATGCGGCACACTTAATCGATTTGTCCTTGGCAATTTCCTCTTTGAGCTTTGAGGAATTGACGTACGTCTTGTTGTCGGCGAGAACCTTGTCGACAAACGTCTCGTCTACTATCGGCTTGTTGAATACGTAAATAGAATCAACAAAGCCGCGTGCACCGTTAGAATCTACCTTAACGCTTATGGTTTTGGTGAGCTCACCGCAGTTGGCGTTGTATGCGTTTGCAGTAATTGTGATTGTTACCGGCTTATCGCCGATTTTTTTTGCTGTAAACGAAAACCCTTCGTTGGAAACGGTGTCTTGGTTGATGGATATTACGGATTCGTCGCTCGACGTTACCGTTACGTCGTCGGTCTTCGGTCCGTTCTTTTCGGTTTCGACCGACGTGAGCTTTAGCTTTTCGGATTTGCTGAGCTGTTGGAATTTAACTTGTATGGACTGGTTGTTTTTGCTCCCGCTCATTGTGTAGTACGGAACGATAATAGACAAATCTTTGTCTATGTTATCGCCGTTTACAGGCGTGAGATTGCCACGTACGCCGTAATGCGTTACCTGTATGTCCTCCGCGCCTTGGCTGACAATGTTGACCTCGATGGTCTTGTACTCGCTCACCTGCGAGGGGGCGCGCACCGTTATCTTAGCGGTCTTGCCATGCGTGCCCACTCTGGGAATAAACTTTAAGTACGGTTCGCCGGTGTTGCTTTGACCTGTTATTTCCAGCAGGTCGGGATCGCAATCCCACTGCACATTTGTGCTGGAATTATTGTCCACAGTCAAAGTGGAATACACCGTATACTCGTTACCTATGGAAGCGTAATACTTAACGTTTCCGTCGGCGTCAGCTTCCGAAAACAGCTCGGTCGCTACCAAGGTAATGTCCTTGACGTGATTTTTGTCCTCGGTCACGCTCGGCTTGATTAAGTACATAACCAAAAACGCTACGGCAAGCGCAAAAAGCGCTCCCATACCGGCGATCATGATTATAAGTGTCTTTTTGGTTTTTTTAACCGGTGCAAGCTCAATGACTTCATCCGAAATAGGCATACTACACCTCTCGTACAATAATACGGATATATAATAACATTTATCGGCATAGTTTGTCAATAATTAAAAAGACTATATCGTAAAGTTATTTACAAAAAATTGTGGCGGCTCGTATAAACACAAAATGCGACGGGCGCCACGTACTATATAAATTTAAAAAAACAGTAGATAAATCGTTGACATTTAAATATGCCGTGTGATAGAATTAAAACCGTCAAAATAATTATGTTTTCAGGAGAAAATTATGCTGGCAGAACAAATACTTGCAATAAACGCCACGACGCGTAAACTTTGTAAGAACAGTGAAAACGGCGCAGTTATTTCCCAAAAAATGCGCTTCCTCTACTTGGTGCGTAACGACGTATTGGCACCCAAAGCACTCGTAAACGAGCTTTGCATAGCAAAACCCAACCTTACCATACTTGCGCGCACAATGGTTGCCGAAGGGCTTATCGAAAAGCTGCGCTCGGACGACGATATGCGTTCCGTACATTATAAAATCACCGACAAAGGCCTTGAAGAGCTTAACCGCATGATCGTTGCGCTCGACCAATCAGTTGCCAAACAACTCAACCTCGACGACAACGATATTCAAAAGGGCGAAAAATTATTGGAAACAGCCATCAACTTCCTTAACGGCGTAGAATAATTCTTCTCTTTCCCCTATTTGACTTTCCACGTATACCACTTTTAGCGCCGTTTTGCATTGCTCTACGGCGTCTTTTTTTAAAAGTCATTTGACGATTGCACTACCCCATTCCGTTCGGCATAAAATAGCGGTATATGAAATCTTTATCCGCTTTTGACGCTATCAAGCGCGATCTTAACGCCGTTATGATTCACGACCCCGCAACCAAGTCCAAACTTGAAGCGGCGCTGTGTTCAAGCGGATTCCACGCGCTGGTCCTGTACAGACTGTTTCACTTTTTTCACGTTCATAGATACTTTATCACCGCGCGAATTCTTTCCGCACTGACAAGACTGCTGACGGGCATAGAAATCCATCCGGGAGCGGTAATAGGCAGCGGAGTGTTTATAGACCACGGCACCGGCGTGGTAATCGGCGAAACGGCGGTGGTCGGCGATAACGTGGTTATGTACCAAGGCGTTACGCTGGGCGGCACCGGCAAGGACAAGGGCAAGCGCCACCCCACCGTGCAAGACGACGTTATGATAAGCGCGGGCGCCAAGGTGCTTGGACCGTTCACAGTCGGGCACGGCGCAAAAATCGGCGCGGGCGCGGTTGTTTTGAGGGAGGTCCCGCCAAACTCGACGGTAGTAGGCGTGCCTGCACACATTGTCAGACTGGACGGCTTACGCGTAGACGAACAAGCCGATGCACAAACCGTAGAACTTTCAAACCGCATTGACGAACTGGAAAACAAGATATCCCAAATTCAAGCCGAGTTAAATCGGAGCAACGGAGAATAATATTTTTATGGACAAACTGAAATTTTACAACACCTTGACGCGCAAAAAAGAGGAATTATCTCCCCTATCTCCGCCCGTCGTAACCACATATTCCTGCGGTCCAACGGTATATAACTATGCGCACATAGGCAATTTGCGCACGTACGTGTTTATGGACGAGCTGCGCCGTACGCTTAAATATGCGGGCTACACCACCAAATCGGTAATGAACATAACCGACGTGGGGCACCTGACCTCCGACGGCGACGACGGCGAGGACAAAATGCAAACCGCCGCAAAAAAGCAAAACAAATCGCCCGAGGAAATTGCCGAATTTTATTCCGCGGTGTTCTTTAAAGACCTTGAACGCTTGCACATTCTTTTGCCCGAAATAATAGCCAAAGCCACAGACAACATAGACGAAATGATCGAGTTTGTCAAGGTACTGTGCGACAAAGGCTACGGCTACGAAACGGACGACGGTATTTACTTTGATATTTCCAAGTTCGACGGCTACGGCAAGCTGTCCCGTTGCAATATAGAGGACGCATTAGCGGGCGCGCGCGTCGCGGTAAACACGCAAAAACGCCACCCCGCCGACTTTGCACTTTGGAAAAAAGCCGAAAAAAACCACATCATGCAATGGCCGTCGCCTTGGGGCATGGGCTACCCCGGTTGGCATATAGAATGCTCGGCAATGAGCAAAAAGTTCCTCGGCGAGCGGTTTGATATCCACACCGGCGGCGTCGATCATATTCCCATTCATCACGAAAACGAGATTGCGCAAAGCGAGTCTCTCGAAGGACACAAGGTTGTCAACCTGTGGATGCACGGCGAGTTCATGCTGGTGGACGGCGGCAAGATGAGTAAGTCGCTCGGCAACGTTTACACAATCGACGACCTTATAGCAAAAGGTTTCTCTCCGCTTGCCTTCCGCTATTTCTGCCTGAACACGCATTACCGCAACAAGCTGAATTTCACCTTTGACGGGCTTAGCGGCGCAGCTACCGCGTATAACCGCCTGCGCGGCATAATTTCCGCCTGCAAGTCGGCGCCCAAAGCCGACGGAGATACGGCGCAAAAGGTACAAGCGCAAAAAGCCGCCGTAGTTGCCGCCGTTTACGATGACCTGAACTTTCCGCTCGCGCTCGGCGAGCTCTGGACAATGGCAAAGCTCCCCGCATGCCGCGAAATATACGATGTAGCGGTCGAGCTTGACAGCATTTTCGCACTCGATTTGCACTTGCCGCAAGAACAAGCGCAGCAGCAAATTCCCGACGAGGTAAAGCAGCTTGCGGATAAGCGGTTTGCCGCGCGCAAAGCCAAGGACTGGGCAACCTCCGACGCACTGCGTGCACAGCTTGACGCGCTTGGATATACCGTGCTTGACGGCAAAGACGGATACGAATTGAGAATTAAGAATTAAGAATTAATTCGGAATTTTAAGACGAATTTAAATCATCTCAAGCAAAAAAGCGAAGCCACATATTGCGGCTTCGCTTTTTGATTATTGTTGATTTGAATTATTTCTTTTTAGCCGTGGGGCGCTTGAC
>JAIEBI010000030.1 GCA_029070965.1 Clostridiales bacterium | reverse complement strand
TTTCCGAGCTTATAGACAAAGCGCGCGAAAGAGTGCGCGAGTTGTATGCCGAACTCGAAGCGCTCGATAAAAAGTAAATATCAATAACAAAAAACGCCATACGGCGTTTTTTGTGTATAGGAGCAATTCACGGCAATAAACGGGCTTTTGCTATAATTACAAATCATTGCAATCTTCCGCTCACTATGGTATAATCAATCGTAGACAGAAATTAAGGAGATAATTTATGAAAGTCAAACAAACCGCTGGGCGCGACTCGCTTGGGGATTTTGCACCAAAATTCGCGGAGCTCAACGACGACGTTTTATTCGGTGAGGTATGGTCGAGCGACGCGCTTTCGCTTAAAACCCGCTCTATGCTTACAGTAACTACATTGGTATCAAAGGGACTTATTGACAGCTCATTTCAGTACCATTTGCAAACAGCTAAGGCTAACGGTGTGACTAAAACCGAAATGGCGGAGCTTTTGACTCACGTTGCCTTTTACGCGGGCTGGCCAAACGCTTGGGCTGCATTCCGTATGGCAAAAGAGGTTTATAAGGACGATGACGGCAAGTTTGGCGGGCTGTTCGGACTGGGCGAGCCTAACACGGCGTATGCCAAATACTTTATCGGCAATTCGTACTTGAAGCCGCTTACAGATCCAAAGCAAACTGTGTTTATGGCGAACGTAACATTCGAGCCGAAGTGCCGCAATAATTGGCACGTGCACAAAGCGGAACAGGGAGGCGGACAAATATTGCTCTGTACCGATGGCTGCGGCTGGTATCAGGAATGGGGCAAGCCCGCACAAAAGCTGCAAGCGGGCGACGTGATTTATATCCCGACGGGCGTAAAGCATTGGCACGGCGCGGCAAGGGATAGTTGGTTTAGCCATATCGCGGTGGAATGTTCGGGCGTGAACACCTCCAACGAATGGCTCGAACCTGTGTCCGACGAACAATATAACGGTTTGGAATAAGGAGTATAAAAAGGATGCATAGAGCATCCTTTTTATTGTTTGGTGAAATTTATACTTTAAATCTAATTGCTATTTACAAGCCGCAGCAAATATGGTACAATTTGTACGAGGACGATAGGATTATGAAAATCGACGAATTGTTAAGGTTAGCCGATCTCGGCGACGCAGACGCTCAGTTTGAGCTGGGCGATAGCTATTATTACGGCGACGGCGTTCAAGAGGATTACGACAAAGCCGTCGAGTGGTACAGGCTTGCGGCTGGGCAAGGTCATGCGGAAGCGCAGTTTGCGCTGGGCGATTGCTATTATTTCGGTCGTGGCGCTTTGCAGGACTATGGCAGAGCTGTCAGGTGGTATACAAAGGCTGCGGAGCAAGGGCATGCCGAGGCACAATGCAATCTCGCATATTGCTACGATCAAGGAAACGGCGTAGGACAGGATTACGGCAAGGCAATCGAGTGGTATCGAAAATCGGCAGCGCAGGAATGTGCCGAGGCGGAATGCAGCATTGGCGACGCCTACCGCAAGGGGCGCGGTGTTGTTAAGGACGAGCAAGAAGCTGTTATATGGTATTCGAAATCGGCAGCGCACGGTTGCGCGGATGCGCAATTGATGTTGGCTGAGTGCTACTTTTACGGCATCGGGGTCGACAAGGATTATCGGAAAGCCGTTAGATGGTACAAAATGGCTGCGGAGCAGGATAATGTGGTAGCGCAGCATAATTTGGGATATTGCTACGAGCAAGGCAATGGCGTAGAGCGTGACTATCGGTTAGCCGTGGAGTGGTTTACCAAGGCGGCCGAACAAGGATATTCGGAAGCACAAGTGTGCTTGGGGTTTTGTTACAGTCAAGGCTGGGGTGTGCCACAGGATCATAAAAAAGCGGTAGAGTGGTATTTTAAGGCCGCGGAGCAAGGTCACGTAAGGGCACAGCACAACCTCGGCGCCTGTTATACCGATGGTGAGGGCGTGCCGCAGGATTACAAAAAAGCCGCAGAGTGGTTTACCAAGGCCGCGGAGCAGGGGTTTGAACTCTCTCAGAATAATCTCGGCAATAGATATTATGAAGGGATAGGCGTGCCGCAGGATTACAAAATGGCGGTCAAGTGGTACAAAAAAGCTGCGGAACAAGGCAACGCATTGGCGCAGTTAAATTTGGGTGTATGCTACTTAAACGGACAAGGCGTGTCCAAGGACCGCAACGAGGGCGCCAAATGGGTATCAAAAGCCGCGGCGCAGGGCGACGAGCATGCAAAATCGATATTAAAGGATTTAATGAAATAGGTACGGTGTATTATGCCGTACCCATTATACATATTTAATTGTAAGTCAATCGTTTTTAAATTTGTCAAGCCAGCTTGCGGTTTCTTCGCGTGTCCGGAAAACTATGTAGGGCGTGGAGCCGTTTTTCAATTCGGACAGCATTGACGGTCGGACTTTTTCTTTAAAGGAAGTAATCCAGTTTTTAAACTGGTCGTCTACGTGTTCGATGCAACCGTCGGTCATATCGGGGCGTGTCGTGCCTTTATACTTTTCCGCGCGCGCGTAAACGCTTTGTATACAAAGCTCGGTATCGTAATCGAGAAATATGCAAAAGTCGGCAGCCGATAGGCGCGTTTTAAACGTCCTGAAAAAATTGCCTTCTATTATCCAATCGTTTTTCGCAAGCTCGGCGGCAAGAATTATATCAAATTCTTGCTCGGATCGAGTTTGCCAATCGGGTAGCCACCACAGTTTATCCAAATGAACGATCGGCAAGCCGAAACGCTTACCCATTTCCAATGCGAGCGTGCTTTTGCCCGCGCCTCCGCAGCCTACTATCAATACTTTACGGTAGGGGAATTTCTTTTTCATTTTGTCCTCCGATTAGCGTTAGTGACCTAAAACAAATTATTTAAGATGCTTGCTCAAAAAGAGCTCCATAGGTTGGTCGGGCGCAATTAGGCTACCGCAATCTTCATAGCCGAGCGCGCGGTAAAAGTGCTGTGCGTCTTCGTCCGACTGTGTAGAAACAAGTATCCAATCGTACCCGAGCGACAGCATTTCGCTTTCCCAAAAATCCATTAGTCTTTTGCCGTAACCGGTTCTTTGATATTTTTCGGAAATGTACAACAACGTACAAAACGGCGTATTATCCCAAAACAAATTGTAACGCAAAATACCGATAGGTAAATCATCTACAAACAAAACATATCCTTGTTTATATCTGACTTTTTTCTCGAACTCTGTTTCGGAAAAGTGTTTGTCGAGAGAAAACCAAAATTCTTTATCACTGTTTTGGACGTGACATATTTTAATGTTTTTGTTGTTTTCCATAATAAAATCATATTAGCACAAAAATAACATTTTTTCAAGCATATATTGTATTTGTAATTTACTTTTGGCGCATGCTCACACGTATTGCCCACCAACGATAAAAGCCGCCCATAAGGCGGCCTTATCGTTGGTGGGCAATACAGGGCTCGAACCTGTGACTTTCACCACGTCAAGATGACACTCTCCCAGCTGAGTTAATTGCCCATATTTATTTGTATTTATAAGTTTAGTATATTTTGGCTTTTTTGTCAAGCGTTTACTTGTATTTGTTTTGCAAATATGTTAAAATGGCGGTATGAAAGCTGTTATTCAAAGGGTGAGCAGTGCGTCGCTGTCGGTGGACGGCGAGCAAATAGCCGCAATAGGACGCGGTTTGGTTGTATACGTCGGTATAGAACAAATCGATGTTGAGGCCGATGTGATTGCCATGTGCAAAAAAATATCGGCAATGCGCATATTCTCCGACGACGCGGGCAAGATGAACCTATCCGTGTGCGACATAGGCGGGGAAATATTGATGGTGTCAAACTTCACCCTATGTGCCGACATATCGCACGGCAACCGTCCGAGTTTTTCGTTCGCAATGCGGCCTGCAATCCAAGCGAGCCAAATGTTCGATTATAGCGTAAACGTTATGCGCGATCTTTTGCGCGAGGCCGGACTTTCCGACAACGTTAAATGCGGCATATTCGGCGCGGATATGCTTATCGACCAATCCAATGACGGACCGGTAACAATTATTTATCAGTAAAATTTTTTGCGGTTATATTTAGGTTATATTTAATGGACGAGCTGAAAAACAAAAAAATACTCCTTCACGCTTGCTGCGGACCGTGCAGCCTTGGCGCGATCGAGCCGTTGCTTAACGACGGCGGGGATATTACTTTGTTTTATTACAATCCGTGCATTATAGACGGCGAGTTCGATTTGCGGCTTGCCGCGCTTCAAACGGTTGCCGATTATTACAAGCTTCCGCTTGTCGTGCCGCCGCATGATTATTCGTTTTTTTCGTCATATGCCAAAGCCCATGCCGACGCGCCCGAGGGTGGGGCGCGGTGTAGCTTATGCATGGACGATAGGCTTAGAGCTTCCGCAATATACGCGGGGGAACACGGCTTCGATTATTACACCACAACGCTTACGGTTAGTCCGCACAAAAACAGCAAGCTTATATTTTCGCTTGCCGACGGCATAAAGGAAGGCGCGCCGTTTTTGTCGCGCGACTTTAAAAAGAAGGACGGATTTTTGCTGTCCACGCGGCGCGCAAAAGAGCTTGGCATATACAGACAAAAATTTTGCGGCTGTGAGTATTCGTACCAAAACGCCATACAGCGCGATGGAGGCGGGGAATGAGTTTATCCGATAAGCTGAAAGACCTGCCCGACACCCCCGGGGTATACATTATGCGCGATATCACCGGACAGGTGATATACGTTGGCAAGGCGGTCATACTTTCGCGGCGTGTGCGCCAGTATTTTCAAAACAAGGAAAAGCCGGTCAAGGTTCAGGCGATGGTGGATAACATTGCCGATTTTGATTACATTATAACGCGCACCGAAAAGGACGCGCTTGCGCTTGAAAATAACCTGATAAAAAAGTACAAGCCGCATTACAACATACTGTTAAAGGACGATAAAACCAATCCGTACATTCGCATAGACCCGCGTGCCGAGTATCCGACAATAGAGGTTACGCGGCGGGTCAAGCGCGACGGAGCGCGGTATTTCGGACCGTTTATCGGCATATCGGTGCGCGACGTAATCAGCGTTTTGCAATCGGTTTACAAACTTCGTACTTGCTCTGGCAAGCTTGTCAAGCGCGCGCGCCCGTGCCTGAACTACGATATAGACTTGTGCCTTGCGCCGTGCTGTGAGCGCTGTGACAAGGACGAATACCGTCAGGCGATAAACGGCACCATGTCTTTCCTTTCGGGCGGTGGTGACGATATTTCGGGCATTATAATGCAAAAGATGACGGACGCCGCCGAAAAAGAGAACTTTGAGCGCGCTATTTCTTACCGTAATCAGCTACGCGTGCTGGAAACCTTAAAGAGCAAGGTGGTGGGCGAGCTGGGCAATGTGGTAAACATCGATTCGTTCTACTACACGGACAACGGCTTGTACGGTGCGGTAAGCGTGTGCATAGTACGCGGCGGTAAAATGATGGGCGTAAAAAATTATATCATAACCGAGCCGCAAATGTTTAACGGTGACATGACTACCTTTCTGCCGCAGTACTATTCTATGACCAACGAGCTGCCCGACGAGATTTGTTTGCAGGCGGAGTGCGACACTGCCGCGCTTACCGAGTATTTCGGTTCGGTGTTCGGCAAGCGCCCCGCGATAACGTTCCCGCAAAAGGCTATGCGCAAAAAGCTGTTGGACACCGCCAAACGCAACTGCGAGGACTTTTTGCTCAAAAGCGCGGACAGAGTCAAGCGCGACGAGGATATGACTATCGGCGCGTGTGAGCGGCTTAAATCGGTGTTCGGCTTAAAGAGTGCGCGGCGCATAGAGTGCTACGACATTTCCAACATTTCGGGTACGGACAACGTGGCTTCGGGCGTGGTGTTTATTGACGGCAAGGCGGACAAGTCGCAGTACCGACGCTACCGCATACGCACGGTGGACGGCGCGGACGATTTCCGCTCGATGTACGAAACACTGTCGCGACGGCTTACTCATTACAAAAACGGCGACGCCGGCTTTGACGAGCTGCCCGACCTTATCGTAATAGACGGTGGAATTGAACAAGTCGAGTTTGCTTCGCGTGCGGCGGACGATATGGGCGTAAGCGTGCCTATGGTCGGACTTGCCAAAAAGGACGAGGAATTGTATTTGCGAGGCAATCCGATTCCCGTCAAGCTAAAACGCGAGGATTATGCGCTTAGGCTGTTGCAGCGCGTGCGCGATGAGGCACATAGATTTGCAGTGTTGTATCACCGCACTGTGCGTTCCAAGCGGTACGAAAGCGAGTTAAACGGCATAAGCGGCGTTGGCGCGGCTTCGGTAAAAAAAGTGCTTAAAGTATTTAATACGCGTAACATTGTCACCGCCACGGCGGACGAAATTGCGCAAAAGGCGGGCATAACAAAAAAAGCCGCGAACAACATTTACGACTACTACCATCCGACGGAGGTGGGCGCGAGTAATATGAAATACAGGCTGATAGCCGCTGATATGGACGGAACGCTGTTAAACGACGAGCTTACCGTGTCGCAGGCCAATATAGACGCTATAAATAAATTTCGTTCGGCGGGCGGTATATTTACGATAGCCACGGGGCGCGCGCCGTGCGGCGTGGCAAAGTGCGTCAAGCAAATAGGGCTGGACGACGCGCCCATAAAAATGATATGCAGTATAGGCGGCGAGATAGCGGACAGCGACACGCTGAAACCGTTCAAGATTTTCGGTATGCCCAAAGACGTTACGGCGCGGCTTGTCGAGTTCCTTACCGAACACACGCGGCTCACCATGGTATACGCCGACGACGGGCTCAAAATCCACAAGCGCACAGAGCTTTCGGATATGTATTGCAACAAGGTGGGTATCGGGTTCGAGGAGATACAGGGACTTGCCGAGTATGTAAAACAAAAAAACGTAAACGTATCCAAGGTTATGGCTATACTCGACGAGCGTAAGTTAGCGAGTGTAAGCGCAATGATAGGCGAAAAGTTTCCCGAGCTGACGTGCTTGCAATCCACCGCACCGTTTTTGCAAACGCTTAGGCGTGACGGCGAGGATTTTATGCCGTCGATGGTCGAGTGTATTCCGCTCGGCGTAGACAAGGGTGTGGGTCTCAAATACGTGGCCGATTACTACGGCATACCTATGTCGCAGGTAATGGCGTTCGGCGACAGCTTTAACGATATCGCAATGATAGAAGCCGCGGGACTTGGTATAGCTATGGGCAACGCGCGAGAAAAGGTTAGGCAAGCAGCCGATTACGTTACCGACACAAACAACGCCGACGGCGTAGCAAAAGCTATAAACAAGTTTTGTTTTGAACAAGAGGAGGATTAGACCATGCCGCAAAAGAAACGCACTACACCGAATAAACAAATAGAGCAAGAAAAGCCGAAAGAGGATGAAGCGGCGGCAGTCAAGCCCGCCGAAAGCGAGCCGCAAAGAGAATATGACGCCGACGCTATTCAGGAAACCGAAAAGGACGTCGATATAACCGAGTTTGCCGAGCGCATGGAATTGAATATAGTTTGCCGCGGCGACAACGAGGTGTTGCACTTCAGCACGTTCAACATAAGCCGTCCCGGGTTGCAGCTTGCGGGATATTACAAGCATTTTGCACCCGAGCGCGTGCAGATAATGGGACAAATGGAAATGACGTACTTGCAGCAAATGACGCACGACGCGCGAAAAACGGCGTGCGAAACGCTGATGAAACACCCCATTCCGTGCCTTATAGTTACATCGACACTGCCGCCGTGCGACGAGTTGATTGCCGCCGCCCAAAAGTACAACCGTGTGCTGTTGACCTCAAAACTGCGCACGACGCCGTTTGTCAACAAGCTGTCGTTGTACCTTAGCGAGCTGCTCGCGCCGTCCGTAACCGTACACGGCGTGCTGATGGACTTGTACGGCGTGGGCGTGCTGTTGATAGGCGAGTCGGGCATAGGCAAGAGCGAAACGGCATTGTCGCTGATAGAGCGCGGGCACAGGCTTGTGGCTGACGACGCGGTAACCATATCGCGCATAGGCGATAGGCTGGACGGAACGTGTCCCGACGTAATAAGATATTTTATGGAATTGCGCGGCATAGGCATAATAGATATTAAGGCTATGTACGGCGCGAGTGCGGTTCAGCTTGTAAAAAAGATAGACATGGTTGTCAAGCTGGAAGCGTGGGACGATAAAACGAGGTATACGCGCTTGGGCGCGCCCGACGAAAGCTATACGATATTGGGCGTAAAAAAGCCGTTGCACGTAGTGCCCGTCAAACCGGGGCGAAACCTTGCCGTAATATTGGAAGCGGCTGCGCGTACCCACCGTCTTAACGATTTGGGCTTCAACGCAATGGACGAGCTTAACGAACGCCTGCGCGGAAACAGCAAAAAGTAATTACAATTAAAAATTCGGTTTTTTTGTTTATAGGAGATAGCATGATTATCACTTTAAAGACCAATTCTGACGAAAAGCAACTGAAAAACTTGATGAGTTGGATTAATAATTTAGGGCTTGAAACACATCTTGTTCGAGGCGAGCAATCGACGATTTTGGGGTTGGTGGGCGACACCTCCCGTATCGATATGGATTTATTGAATTCCTTGGATATTGTGGATAACGTTACAAGAATTCAGGAACCGTACAAGAACGCGAACAGAAAGCTCCACCCCGATGACACCATAGTAAACGTTGGGGGACACTGTTTCGGCGGGGTCAACTTTCAGTTGATTGCCGGTCCGTGCTCGGTGGAGAGCGAAGAACAAGTGCTGACAATCGCCCGCGCCGTCAAAAAGTCGGGTGCGACCTTGCTTCGCGGCGGAGCGTTTAAACCGCGTACTTCGCCGTACGCCTTTCAGGGCTTGAAAGCGAAGGGCTTGGAAATTTTGTTACATGCAAAAAAAGAAACGGGAATGCCCATCGTGACGGAAATTATGAATATCAATCACTTACCGCTGTTTGAGGACGTGGACGTCATTCAGGTGGGCGCGCGAAATATGCAAAATTTTGAGCTTTTGAAGGAGCTGGGCAAAACCCGCAAACCCATTCTTTTGAAGAGAGGACTTGCAAATACCATCGAGGAATGGTTGATGAGTGCGGAGTATATTATGGCGGGTGGAAATACCGAGGTCATTCTTTGCGAACGCGGAATTCGCACCTTCGAGCCGTATACCCGCAACACCTTGGACTTGTCCGCCATTCCTATTTTGAAGGAAAAGACGCACCTTCCCGTAATCGTCGATCCCTCGCACGCGTCGGGACTGTCGAGGCTTGTGGCGCCCATGTCGTTGGCGGCGGTTGGCGCGGGCGCGGACGGACTTATAATCGAAGTCCACAACGATCCGCCGCATGCGCTTTGCGACGGCGCACAAAGCTTACGCCCCGAGCAGTTTGACGAGCTTGTCAAGCGCTTGGACGTAATGCTGCCGGTTGTATCTAAGGTGCGCGAAAAGTAGAGCGAGAGCGATTGGAGATTGTTTTTTTGTGGATGTTAAACTGGCGCCTACAACTTTAACGGGACGGGTAGATATACCCTCCTCTAAATCGTACGCACACCGTATGTTGATTACGGCGGCGTTTTCCCGCGCCGAAAGTGTGCTATGGGGGGATTTTTCCTCGGACGATATGTCGGCTACGTTGCGCGTACTGACGGCGTTTGGTGCAAAGTTTGAAGGCGTAGAGGGCGGCGTAAAAATAACGCCTGCCGTAAAGGTTGAACGAGCGGAAGCCGATTGCGGAGAAAGCGGTTCGACCTTGCGGTTTGCTGTTCCGCTCGCCGCCGCTTTGGGGATTGAAACAACGTTTATCGGCGCGAAGCGGCTAAGTGAACGCCCGATGGAAGAACTGTTAAACTGCTTAAAAGACCACGGCGTCAAGGTCGCGGGCGAGGGATTTCCTTTAACTATTTCGGGAAAATTATCGGCAGGCGATTATATAATCGACAGGAGTCGTTCGTCCCAATTCGTTACGGGGCTGTTGCTTGCTTTACCGCTATTGAATGGTGACAGCACGCTTACCGTGCACGGCGAAGCGTCCAAAACGTATATAGATATTACTTTGGACGTGTTGAAGAATAGCGGCGCGCAAATTACCAAACAAGAAAATACCTTTTTTATCCGCGGCGGAGGTTACTCCGTTTCGGGTGAGAGAAAAGCGGAAGGCGACTGGTCCAACGCGGCGTTTTGGATGGTCGCGGGACTGCTCGGCGAGGGTATTTCAATAGGCAACTTAAATCCATCGTCCCGTCAAGGAGATAGACTGGTAGCGGAGTTATTAAGGCAAGCGGGCGGCAATTTGAGCTGGGAAAACGGCAGGCTGACGGTAAAGCCGTCCGAGCTTCACAGCATAACGTTCGACGCCGACGATATCCCCGACGCAGTGCCTGCAATGTCCGTCGCGTTAGCGGCGGCTAAGGGGACTTCGGTCATCACGGGGGTAAAGCGATTAAGAATAAAGGAAAGCGACCGCTTGACTGCCGTAATAGATATGTTGACGCGTTTGGGCGTTGCCGTAACATATTTTTCGGCGGACGACGCGCTGAAAATCGAGGGCGTACCTCACTTTACGGGCGGGACGCTCAGCTCTTACAACGATCACCGCTTGGCAATGGCGGGCGCGGTTGCCGCCGTGCGCGCCGTATCGCCTGTTACTATAACGGGCGCGGAAGCGGTAAAAAAATCTTATCCCGCATTCTTTGCGGACTATGAAAGTTTGAGAACCACTGAATAAGTTCGTGCGTCAATCTTGCTGTCGATTTGCACGAATACGTGCCGCAATATAACGCACACGTAGCGCCGCTACGAGCGCAACATATTGCGTTCGTCTCGCACAAATCGCCGACGCAATCTTACCGCGTCACTTAATCAGAGGTTCCCTTAGGAGGAAACGTATGTCTTTTGCCACTTTGAAAATTACAGTATTCGGCGAATCGCATGGTCCCGCCGTCGGCGTTACTGTGGAAGGGCTGCCCGCGGGTATTCCCGTGGACGAGCAGGGTTTAATGGCGTTTATGTCGCGCCGCAAGACTCAATCCGCTTTTACTACTGCGCGCGTCGAGGACGATAAACCTGTCTTTTTGTCGGGCGTTAAAAATGGATTTACCACGGGCGCGCCGCTCAATGCCACTATCTATAACGCCAATCAAAAAAGTAGCGACTACGAGGCTTTTAAGGACGTTCCGCGCCCCGCCCACGCCGACTACGTTGCGAATGTAAAATATAAGGGATTTGCCGATTTGGCGGGTGGCGGACATTTTTCGGGTAGGCTTACCGCGCCGCTTTGCGTTGTCGGCTATCTTGCCAAGACCTATTTGGAAAAGAACGGTATATTTGTCGGCGCGTATTTGAGCGAGGTGGGAGCAATCCACGCCGTTTCCTATCTTGACGGCATTCCCACCAAAGAGGAAATGGAAAAAGCGCAGGGCAAAGTTATTCCCGTGCTGCGCGACGTAAATAAAAAGCAAATCGAGGACAAGCTGCAAGCCGTCAAGGCGGAGGGGGATTCCCTCGGCGGCGTTATAGAATGCGTAGCCTTGGGTTTGCCCGTAGGCTTGGGCGAATGTGGCTTCCGAAGCATGGAAGGGCGGATTGCGTCGGCAATCTTTGCAATGCCCGCAACCAAAGGACTGGAATTCGGTTCGGGCTTTTTGCTGTCTAAAATGAAAGGTAGCGAGGGCAACGACTCGTGGACGTTGAGTGACGGCGTTGTCGTGCCCAAAACAAATCATAACGGCGGAATAAACGGTGGTATCACCAACGGCGCGCCACTTTTGGTACGCGTTGCGGTCAAGCCCACTCCGTCCATTGCAAAGGAACAGGACAGTGTGAACCTGAAAGATATGACTCCCACAAAGCTTTCCGTAGGCGGGCGGCACGACACATGCATTGCGCTCCGCGCCGTGCCGGTGGTGGAAGCTTGCGTTGCAATCGCAATAGCGGATGCGTTACTTGAAATACAAGGACAAAATGGATAATAAAACGCCTTATGGCGAGAGGTAATTATGGAATTAAACGAACTGAGAACTAAAATCGATGACATTGACGATAAGCTCGCGTCGCTTTACAATCAGCGCATGAAGCTTGTTAAGCAAGTGGGTGAGGAAAAGGCAAGGACAAATCGCTACGTGCAGGACTTGACCAGAGAGAACGCCATTATTAATCGTGTGACCAAGGCGGTGGACGAGGACGTGCGCGTTTACTGCAAACAAGTGTTCGACACTCTGTTTGAAACAAGCCGCGCCTATCAAGCGCGTTTTGTGCGCGTACCATCGGGTGTTGCCGAGGAAATCCGTTCCAATTTGGAGGGTGGATTAAAAGTCTTTCCCGACTACGCGACCGTCGCTTGTCAAGGCGTTGAAGGTGCGTACAGCATGCTTGCAACCAACCGCATGTTCCCGCTTAGCGATATTACCTATTTCAAAAACTTTGAGGGCGTATTCAACGCGGTGGAAAAGGGGTTGTGCAGGTACGGCATGCTACCTATCGAAAACAGCTCGGCGGGATCGGTCAACGCCGTGTACGACCTAATGAAGGAACATAAATTCTACATTGTTCGTAGCATAAAGCTGCATGTTCAACACCACTTGCTTGCCAAAAAAGGCGTTAAGCTAAGCGAGATTAAAGAGGTTTTCTCGCATGAGCAAGCGATTAACCAGTGCAAAAAATGGCTGGGAAAAACCGACGTAAAGGTGACAATCGTTCCCAACACCGCGGTTGCCGCCAAAATGGTGGCTGAGTCGGATAGGACTGATGTCGCTTGTATCAGCAGTAGGGAATGCGCATCTTTGTACGGGCTGAACGTTCTTGCCGCGAATATGCAGGACAACGACAGCAATTATACCCGCTTTATATTGATTTCCAAAAAAATGGAAATTTTCAAAAATGCGAACCGCGTGTCTATAATGGTCAATTTGCCGCATACCCCCGGAAGCCTCAACCGTATGTTGAACAAGTTTTCTACGTTCGGGTTCAACCTGACTAAATTGGAGTCCCGTCCTTTGCCGAATACGACGTTCGAATTTATGTTCTATTTCGATTTCGAAGCGGATATCGAAAATCCTGCGGTGGTCAATCTGTTTGCCGAACTGGAAAACGGTGACGGTCAGCTGGTGTTTTTGGGCAGCTATTACGAGGTGGCGTAAGTGGCGGACTACGGCTTAATCGGGGAAAAGCTGGGACACAGCTTTTCCGCCGCAATCCACAACCAATTCGGCTACGACTACGAGCTGAGGGAATTGCCGCCATCGGAATTGGAGAGCTTTATGTCAAACCCGCCGTTTTTGGGATTTAACGTGACCATTCCGTATAAGCAAGCGGTCATGCCGTACCTCGATGAAATCCACCCGTATGCGGCGGAGATAGGTGCGGTCAACACCGTGGTGGTAAAAAACGGCAAACGCTGTGGTTACAATACCGATTTTGCCGGAATGAAATTCGCGCTCGACGAGTACGGAATTCGCATCGATGGCAAGGACGTGCTTATTTTAGGCTCGGGCGGCACGGCGCATACCGCAACGGCGCTTGTAAAATCGCTTAATGCTAAACGTGTTCGTACCGTCAGCCGAACGGGTGCGCTCAATTACGAAAATTTGCCGACGGAAGGCAAGGACGCCCAAATAATAATCAACACCACGCCCGTGGGAATGTATCCGCATAGCGACGGTTGTCCCGTGGACCTATCGTGGTTTCCGCAGTTGCAAGGGGTGTTCGACGCGGTGTACAATCCGCTGACTACGCGGTTGGTGTCACACGCAAAGGCGCGGGGGATTGCCGCCGGCAACGGGCTGCTTATGTTGGTAGCGCAAGCCAAGTTCGCACGCGACTTATTTTTGGGTACGCCTTGCGACGACGGGGTCATACATGATATTCTTAGAAAATTGGAATTTGACAAGCAAAATATCGTTTTGGTGGGAATGTCCGGCTGCGGCAAAACTACGATAGGCAAGCTGCTTGCCGAACGCTTAACTAAAACGTTTGTCGATACCGACGAGCAGTTGATAAAGATATTCGGTAAATCAATTCCACAAGTGTTCCAGGAGAATGGCGAGCAAGCGTTTCGCGCTGCCGAGCGAGATGTGGTGGAAGACATATCCAAACGCAACGGCTTGGTTATCGCCACAGGTGGCGGCGCGCCGTTATCGGAGGTCAGTCGGGAACGGCTAAAACAAAACGCCGTTACGGTGTATCTTACACGCAACGTACAATCCTTGGACAGAACGGGCAGGCCGCTTGCCGTCAGCGAGCAGCGGGTAAGCGAGATGCTTGCGGTACGCGATCCAGTTTACCGCGATATGTCCGATTTTGTCGTGAGCAACGATTCCACACCGCAAGACACGGCAGAGAGAATAATAGAGGAGTTACAAATATGAAAGTATTGGTTTTGAATGGGCCCAACCTAAATATGCTCGGCATTAGAGAACCCGCACTCTACGGAAAGGGCACTTATAACGACTTGGTAATCTTTATTCGCGAGGCGGCAAAAGAGCTTGATTTAGACGTTGAAATCTTTCAATCGAATTGCGAGGGGGAGCTGGTGACCGCCATTCAAAACGCGCTCGGAAAATTCGACGGTATCGTAATAAACGCCGCCGCATATACGCACACTTCGGTGGCTATTTTGGACGCGTTAAAGGCGGTGGGATTGCCGACGGCGGAAGTGCATTTGACCGATATTAATAAACGCGAACAATTCCGTCGGCTTTCCTATGTCGGAATGTACGCTCAAAAAACGGTGTGCGGCAAGGGCTTCGATGGCTACCGCGAATGTTTGCAGTGGCTCGCTGTAGGTGGTTCGAAATAAAGGAGAGGAGATGGAAATAAACGAAAAGGCTTTGGGGCTGGGCAGTAAACGCTCGGTCATCAGAGAGATATTCGAATACGGAAATAAAAGAAAAGCCGAAATCGGCGCCGAAAACGTGTTTGATTTTTCTATCGGCAATCCGAGCGTAGAGCCGCCCAAGGCGGTTACTCAAACGTTAAAAGAACTTTTAAAATCGGAAAATCCGATGCTTTTGCATGGGTATACGTCCGCGCAAGGCGATTACGGAACGCGCAAGGCAGTTTCCGATTCTATCAACAAGCGTTTCGGCGTATGTTTAACGCCCGATAATATCTATATGACGTGCGGCGCGGCGGCGTCTTTAAGTATATCCTTAAAGGCTGTATTAAACGCCGGCGATGAGTGCGTGGTTTTTGCACCATTCTTTACCGAATATACCGTGTTTATCGAGAATGCGGGCGGAAAGGTTGTCGTCGCCTTGCCGAGGGAAAAGGATTTTCAAATCGACCTACGCGATTTTAAATCGAAAATCAACGAGAATACGAGAGCGGTCATTTTGAATTCGCCTAACAATCCCAGCGGCGTTGTGTATTCCGCAAATACCGTAAGGCGCGTGTGCGAGATATTGAAGGAAAAGGAAAACGAGTATGGAAAAACCATATATCTTATTGCCGACGAGCCGTACCGCGAACTCGTTTACAACGGCGTAAAGGTGCCATACTTGATGAACTACTATGACGATACGATAGTGTGTTACTCCTATTCCAAAACGCTGTCGCTCCCGGGTGAGCGGATAGGCTATATAGCGGTTAATTCCGCGATGAAGGATAACAAAAATGTCTATCTTGCCGTGTGTGGCGCGGGGAGAATGCTCGGGTATATTTGCGCGCCCAGTCTTTTCCAGCAGGTGATTAAACGCTGTGTAGACGCAAAGGTCAACGTTAAGCCGTACAAAGAAAACCGTGACTTATTGTATAACGCGCTTACCGAATACGGCTACGATTGCGTAAAGCCGGACGGAGCGTTTTATCTTTTTGTAAAGGCGTTGGAAAGTGACGCCGTCAAGTTTTGCAAAAAGGCGATGGACAAGGACTTGCTTATCGTCCCGTGCGACGACTTTGGAGTGCAAGGGTACGTTCGCATAGCGTACTGTGTATCTACCGACCAAATAACGCGTTCACTACCTAAATTCAAGGAACTTATACAAGAGTACAAATAATTAAGAATTAAAAAACGGCGCATATGCGCCGTTTTATTTTGTAGATAATTCCTATCTTTGTTGGGTTACTCGCTTATAGCAAAGGTTTTCAGTCCGCCTTTTACTATGCGGGCGTCAAAGTCCAAATCGTAGTAGATTTCGCCGTCAAGCTCGATAGGGGCGGTGGTCGTCACCTTTATGCTGTCGCACACAAAGTGGTGGGTACACTTCATTTTCATGTGCTTGCCTTTTACAAACTTGGGCATTACAAATATGGTGGGGACTTTGGGCTTGGTCATTATTATAACGTCCATTTTGCCGTCGTCCGCCTTGCTGACGGGTGATAGCTTTATGCCGCCGCCGAACTGAGTACCGTTGCACACGCCCAGCATTATGCACTTGTAGTCCTTTGTTTCTCCGTTTACTTCCGCTTGCACTTGGTACGGTTTAAAATGCAGTAGGCAGCGGAATAGCGACGCAATATATGTGAGCTTGTTTTTGCTCTTTGCCGTCTTTAACAACACTTCTACGTCCAAGCCAGTGCCGCCGACGTTTATGCAGCGCTTGTCGCCGACCTGTATATAGTCCAAATCCTTGGGCTCGCCGCGAACTATGTCCTCGATTGCCTTTATGGGGTCGAGGTGTACGGCGGCGGTGCCGTTTGCAAAGTCGTTGCCGCGGCCCGCGGGGATAAAGCCCAATCGGGATTTTTCAAAGTCAATGCCGTTTAGCACCTCATGAAAGGTGCCGTCGCCGCCGAGTGCGACAATCACCTCCGAGCCGTTTGCGGATAACTCCTCGGCAAGCTGCTTGCCGTGTCCGGTGCGCTCGGTAAGGTGTACGGAATAGGGAACGCTATGCTCGTCCAAATATTTTGTTACGGCGTTTAGGCACTTTTCGCCGTTGCCCTTGCCGCTGCATTTGTTTGCTATTATATCCACGCCGTAATTATTTCCTTTTGTTAGTTTTCGTCCTTGCCGTCGAGCGGCTTTATAAGCTCGGTCAGCTGCTCGTTCAGTTTGGAAATCTTTTGCTGCAAGCGCACGGCGCGTTTTATAACGTCGTCGTTTGCCGCTTCCTTTTTTGCCGCGTCCTTTTCTTTTTTAGCCGTATCTTTGTCCTTTTGCTTTTGGGTTTGTGTCTTTGTCTTTTCGGGTTTTTGCTTGGGCTGTTCTGCGGGCGGCGGCGTTTCCTTTTTGCTGCGCGTGGGACGGCACAAGTCTTTTGCTACCTCGCGCCTTGTTCGCGGTGCGGACGGCTTTTCGGGCTCGGGCTTTTTGTAATCGTAGCTCAGACATTCGGTAAACATCGCAAAGAGCGGCGCTACGTCGTCGGTTGTAAATGCCGTTTGCTCGGCCGCTTTTACTACCGGCGGAGTGGCGCGGTGGTAGGCGAGCGCAAAGCCTTTCAGCCTGCAAAACATAAATATAAATATGCGCACCGTAAATTCCGAGCAGCTTTCAAAGGGGTGCAGGATTATAAGCTCGCGCATATAATGAGAAAGATATCCCGCAAAGTCGTCTTTTGCCGTAGTGGGCGCGGCGGGAATATCGTTCATTTTGGCTATGATGGATTTGACCGAGCCGGATACATACTTGGGATCGGTGTGCGCGTTGCCGTCGGTGGACGCGTCAACCGTGCGAAGCTTGCCAGCGTCGTCGTTGATATCGCCGGCAATGGCTTTGTGCAGCATTGTCATGGACAGTGCGGTCACGGGGTCGGGTAAGCTGTCGTTCACCGCTTGGAGTGCACGGAAAAAGTATATCAGCTTGCACGAGCGCGCGTACGCCGCGGCGGACTTTGGTTGCTTAGCCTGCGCGCGGGCGTGTTTGATTTTGGGCGCAAGGTGCTTTTCTATATCCAGCTTGCCCAGCAACATCAAAAGCCCGTCCGTTTCGGCGGAGGAGGGCAGTTTGTACCCGTCAGCCGAAATAGCCGCCTTTACCGTGCGTAGTATTCTGTTTGCCTCGTACAACTCCATACTTGTCTATTATATCATGCAGAATGAAGTTTTGCAATGTTTTAGATAAAATTTTAAATTTGTTCACCAAACTATTGAAAAATCTTTCAAAACGGAGTAGAATATATGGGTAATACTTTGAGCGAATGGACGACGTTCGGAATAGGCGGCGCGGCAAAACGTATCGATATTGCCACGTCGCGCGACAAGCTGATTGATTGCGCAAGTTGCGGCGTTGTTCTTGGCAGAGGCTCCAACATTCTTGCGTCCGACGGCGGCTATGACGGCACGGTCGTCATAAACCGCTACGAGCATACCGTCCGCAAAGGAACTTACGTGTATGCGGGGTCGGGGACACGGTTGTCGGCGTTGTGCGGATTCGCCGCCGAAAACGGATTGTCGGGGCTTGAATGGGCTGTCGGTATCCCGGGGACGGTGGGCGGCGCGGTACGAATGAACGCAGGCGCGTTTTTGGGCGCTGTATCCGACGTAATCGTCTACGCCGAGGTGCTGCGCGGCGGCAAGCTTGTTACGCTCGACAAATCACAGCTCGGCTTCGGCTACCGTTCGAGTGGCTTGCGAAGTGACGACGTGGTTATAGGCGCGGAGTTTGCGCTAAGTAACGACGAGCCGAGCGTAATACGCAAGCGCGGCGCAAGCTATAATGCTTTGCGCAAAAACAGCCAGCCGAGCGGCAGGAGTGCGGGCTCTATTTTCAAAAATCCGCCGCACGCGTCGGTGGGAAAAATACTAGACGAAGCGGGGCTTAAAGGCTTGCGGCATGGCGGTGCGGTAATATCCCGCGAGCATGCCAACATAATAGTCAACATCGGCGGCGCGACGGCAAAGGACGTGTGCGCGCTAATACGCATAATGCGCGGAGTGCTTCAAGCCGAGGGCGTGGAAGCGAAAGAGGAAATCATCTACTTGGGAGAATTTTAAATGGCGTTTTTGGGCGATTATCACACCCATACAACATTCAGCAGGCGGGGCGCAAAAAAGCATGCAGTAGGCAGTGTGCTTGACAATGCGTTTGCGGCAAAAAAGGCGGGGCTTACCGAGCTTGCGATAACCGATCACGGGTTTTGCCATTATTACGGAATAGACGGCGAGGGTGCGTTTGCCAAGCTGAAAGAAGCATGCAAGCAGGCGGAGGCGCTGACGGGCGTCAAGATTTACGCGGGACTGGAAAACAACCTCGACCAGCGCAGCGGAAAGAACAAGGACTTACCCGCGCTTATGGAATGTACGCCCGAAACGCTGGAAAAATTGGAGATAGTGCAGGGCGGATATCACGCCATGGTCGGCACGCCCACCATTTTCCGCAATATGCTGTTTTGGACGCGTAACGTTATATTCAAGTTTTGGCCGTCGAAAAAGCTGATAGCGCGCAATACCGAGGCGTACAAGCGCGCAATCGACGAGTACCCAATAGACTTTATAGGACACCTCAACCGTGGCATAATTGCCGACGCGGTGGAGGTGGCTAAGTACGCGCACGAGCGTGGTGTGTATATCGAGCTTAACGGTAGGCACAAAAGCCTAAATAAAAAGCAAATCAAAAAGATGGTGGAAGCGGGAGTGCAGTTTATTTGCAATTCCGACGCGCACAAGCCCGAGTCGGTAGGCAAAATGCCGGTTGCCGTCAAGATGATAAAAAAGTACGGTATTCCGTACAGCCAAATAGCCAACTGGGACAAGCTGCCCGAATTCCGTTCGCAAAGCTTTCAGGTGGCGCGGCGGCAAAAGAACGGCGAGGTGATTGATGGCTAACATAAGCGGGCTGGAAGTAAAACGCCTAATAACCAAAACATGCCCGCGCGGCGATGAGTGCAAGTGCATGCTGTCCGGCTTTGTACGCTCGTGTATGTCATTGTCGATAACGCGCGACGGCGTGCTGTTGCAGCTGGATTGCCAAACCGATTTTGTGCGCGAGTATATTATGAAGGCTATGCAAAACGCATTCGGCGTAACACCCAAGGAAATTAAGCCGTTGCTTGTGTACGGCGATTGCGAAAGCCTGCTTAGCAGTCTAAACATCACTGCGGGCGGCGGCGGTTACGAAATGGCGAATATTCCGCAAATGAACGACGATTGCGAATCGGCGTATATGCGCGGCGTGTTTTTGGGCTGCGGCAGCTTTTCCGCGCACTACTCGGACGGCACGGACGGGCAAAAGGGCGGCGGCGGATATCACTTGGAATTTTCGGTGCTTAGCGAAAGCTTTGCGGACGAGCTTATGAACTTGCTCGGCGGCCGCGAGGTGGTAGTACACAAAATGGAGCGTACGGACAAGTACGTTGTGTATGCCAAGGACATAGAAAACGTCAGCAACTGCCTTGCGCTTATGCGGCTGGGCAAGCTGGTCGTCAGGTTAAACGACACGGCGATTGCGCTTTCCATCAAGCGCGACGTAAACAGGCGAATGAATTGCGATATTGCCAACATGACGCGCACGGCAAACGCGGCTGTGGACGTATTGAGCGCCATACAGTATATATCGGACCATCAAGGATTGGACACCTTGCCGCCCAAGCTTGTCGAGGCGGCGGACGCTCGGATAAATTCGCCAGAAGCGTCTTTGGGTGACATAGCGTTCGAGCTCGGCATATCCAAATCAGGATTAAAACACAGATTTGATAAAATCATAGAGATTGCAAATAACAAAAGAGATAATAAGGATTAGAGCGATAATGAAACAATTTGCGCATTTACATGTTCATACGGAGTTTTCTTTGCTTGACGGCGCGGTACGCACCGACAAGGTTTTCAAGCTGTGCGACGAACTGAATATTCCCGCAATCGCAATGACCGATCACGGTAATATGTACGGCACTATAGAGTTTTTGAAGGCGGCGGTAAAGTACACCGATAAGGACGCCGACTTTTTGAAGTTTATGAGCGAGCGCCGTCCGTTCAAGGTTAAGCCTATTATCGGTTGCGAAGTGTATATGACCGAGAACATGCACGTGCGCGAAAAGGGACTTAACGGCACGCCGCCCAAGCTTAACCATTTGGTGCTGCTTGCCAAAAACGGCGTGGGCTACCACAATCTTATAAAAATCGTTTCAGCAGGTTATACCGAGGGAATGTACTACAAGCCGCGCGTGGACTTTGAATTGATAAAGGCGCACAGCGAAGGGCTTATCGTTCTTTCTGCGTGTCTTGCGGGCGTCATTCCGCAGGCGATACTCAAAAACGACTTTGCCAAAGCCGACGCGTGGATAAAAAAATTCAAGGGCGTGTTCGGCGAGGATTTTTACATCGAAATTCAAAACCACAATATAGGCGATCAAAAAATAGTGCTGCCGCACCTTATTCGACTTGCCAAGGAAAACGACGTCAAGGTGGTTGCCACCAACGACGCGCATTACCTTACCAAAGCCGATTCCAAAATGCAAAAGGTGCTTATGGCGATTTCCTTCCATTCGGTGCTGGAAAACGACGACGCCGAGGCCGATATGTCGGGCAGTGTGTCTGACGATAAATATTTCCCGACGGAAGAATTTTATATCAAGGATTACGACGAAATGTACGCCGCACTGCCGTATGAAGACGCGCTGGACGTCACCCTTGAAATTGCCGACAAGTGCGACCCATACTTTATCAAAAAGGAGCCGCTTTTGCCGTCGTATACGCCGCCAGACGGACTATCGAGCGAGCAGTACCTGCGCAAGCTCACTTTTGACGGGCTTAAAGTGCGGTACGGCGAGATAACCGACGAGGTACAAAAGCGCGCCGAATACGAGCTGGGAATTATAGAAAAACTCAAATTTGTAGACTATTTCCTTATCGTGTGGGACTTTATTCACTACGCGGAAAGTCAGGGCATACCCGTCGGCTTGGGTCGTGGCAGCGGCGCGGGTAGTATCGTCGCGTACGCCATAGGCATAACCAAAATAGACCCGTTAAAGTACGCGCTTATTTTCGAGCGCTTCCTCAACCCCGAGCGCGTAAGTAATCCCGACTTCGATATTGACTTTTGCGTCGACCGTCGCGGCGAGGTAATAGAATACGTTACGCGCAAGTACGGCGCGCCCAACGTGTCGCAAATAGCGACCTTCGGCACAATGGCGACCAAGGCGGCAATAAAGGACGTCGGGCGAGTGTTCGACCTGCCGTTTTCCGAGGTCAACAACATAACCAAAATGATTCCGCGCGGCTCCGAAAAAATGCACATAAAGGAGCTTTTAGGCAGAGGTACGGACAAAGAGGGCAATCCCATAGCCGGCGTGCCCGACCTTATCGCGCTGTACGAAAACGACCCGCAAGCAAAGCGTGTGCTTGACATGGCGGAAAAGATAGAGGGCATGCCGCGCCAAATAGGCATGCACGCCGCCGGCGTAATCATATGCCGCGACCCAATCGCCGACCACGTTCCGCTTGCGCGCACCAACGAAGACGTAGTCGTCACGCAATACGACATGATAGTGGACGAGGAGCTGGGCTTGCTCAAAATGGACTTTTTGGGACTGACCACGCTCACCGACATAAAAAAGGCGACCGACTATATCAAGCAACAGCACGGCGTAGATATCGACTTTGTCAAGCTTGGTTACGACGATCCCAAGGTTTACGAGCTTATAGGTAGCGGCAATACCGAGGCGGTGTTCCAGCTGGAATCGGGCGGCATGACGGGCTTTATGCGCGAATTGCAGCCGTCCAATCTGGAAGACGTAATAGCTGGAATATCGCTGTACCGTCCGGGTCCTATGGACGCCATTCCCGACTTTATCAAGAACAAAAAGAATCCCGACAAGATTGTGTACATGCACCCGTCGCTCGAACCTATACTTCGCGTTACTTACGGCATAATCGTTTACCAAGAACAGGTTATGGACGTCGTGCGAACGCTGGGTGGATATTCGATGGGCGGCGCCGATAATATTCGGCGTATGATGAGTAAAAAGAAGCTCGCGGCAATGGAAGCCGAGCGCAAGGTGTTTATTCACGGCGGCGAGGATAAAAAGACGGGCAACAAAATCCCCGGGGCGGTGGCAAACGGCGTCCCCGCCGACGTTGCAAACGACATATACGATATGCTTATCAAGTTTGCAAGCTATGGCTTTAACAAATCTCACGCCGCGGCGTACGCGCACGTAACGTATCAGACCGCATACCTAAAATGCTACTATCCCGTCGAGTTCTTTACTGCGGTGCTTAACAACCGCATAAATAAGCTGGACGAGCTGACGCACTACCTGTCGTATATGAAGGAAGCCAAGATTTCCGTTCTGCCGCCCAATATAAACAAATCGGGCGCCGAATACTCGGTGGAAAACGGCTGTGTGCGTATAGGTATGGGCGCTATCAAAGGCGTAGGCGTGCCCGTTATAAACAAGATAGTCGAGGAGCGCGAGCGTAACGGCGACTTTACCGATTTTGTCGAGTTTGTGCGGCGTATGGCGAGCGTTGAGGGCGGTAAAACGTTACTCAACCGCCGAATGGTGGAATCGCTCATTTACGCAGGCGCGTTCGACTGCTTCGGCAAAAAGCGTGCTGTGCTTATATCCGCGTTCCCCGCAGTTATGGATCAGGTGAGTAAGGAACGCGACGCGCGTATGAGCGGGCAAATGTCGTTCTTCGACGTCGCTCCCGAAATTCGCACCGAGTTCAAATATCCCGACGTGGACGAGTATTCTCCGTCCGAAAAGTATAAGCGCGAAAAGGAGGTTGCCGGCGTGTATTTGTCGGGGCATCCGCTTTCGGCGTATATAGACAAGTTAAAGCAGTACGGCATAAATACGTCCATGCTCAATCCCGATTCGGAGGAGTGCCCGCCGTCGGACACCAAAATCACAATAGGCGGCATGCTCACCGCCACCGTCAACAAAATGACCAAAAAGGGCAATCCTATGGGTACGGCGGTGCTCGAAGATTTGTACGGCACGGTCGAGCTTTTGGCGTTTAACAAGACGTACGAGCGGTTAAAGCCGTTGTGGATAAAGGACACGGTAGTGGCGGTGACGGGCGTACTCAAATACGGCGACAACGGCATGTCGATATACGTGGACGACATAAAGCCGTTTGACGACAGCGACGCAATGCCCAATAAAATTTGCTGTTATTTTTCGCTCAAAGACAGCGCGTTGCTTGCCGAGGTGCGCGAGATTGCGTCGGCGTACGTAGGCAGGGATATTTTGTTTATCAAGAATACCGCCGACAACAAGCTGTATAAGCTGACAGATAAATTCAGCGTTAATTCGCTGTCCAAAAGCGAGCTGTGCGCCGTGCTGGGCGGCGGTAACGTCAAGGTTCAGCTTGCGGAATAGAAAAATATTCACATAAATTTTGCATGATAAAATTGCGCAAAAGTCTTTATTTTTGTTGCTGTCTATGGTATAATATACAATGATTTTTACAATGTACATTTTTGTACAATGCGAGGTAGCAATATGAAAAAAATAGCGGTATTGACGAGTGGCGGCGACGCCCCCGGTATGAACGCGGCAATCCGTGCCGTTGTCAGGTACGGCATAGGCATGGGCATGGAGGTCATGGGCGTTGAGCGCGGACTTCAAGGCCTTATCGACAATTTGTTCAAGCCGATGGGCATGCGCGACGTGTCGGACATTATTCACCGCGGCGGCACCATACTCAAAACGGCGCGCTGCCCCGAGTTTAAGACCGAGGAAGGTCAGCAAAAGGCGATAAAGAATCTTCGCGCCAACGGCGTGGAAGGAATTATAGTAATAGGCGGCGACGGCTCGTTTATGGGTGCAAAGGCTTTGACGGATCACGGTTTTCCGTCAATCGGTATCCCGGGGACGATAGACAACGACCTCGCGTACACCGATTACACGCTTGGCTTCGACACGGCGTGCAACACCATACTCGACGCTATAAACAAAATCCGTGACACAATGAGCTCGCACGAGCGCGTGTCTATCGTAGAGGTTATGGGCAGGAACTGCGGCGACCTTGCGCTGTACACCGGACTTTGCGGCGGCGCGGAAGTCATCGTCGTGCCCGAACATCCGCTGAACGCAGATCAAATCTTGGATATTTTGACGGGCGGCGAGGCGCACGGCAAGACCAGCGGCATTATTGTTCTTGCCGAGGGAGCGGGAAGCGCCGACAAACTTAAAGACGAATTGTCCGCCCGCAGCAAATTGGTTTTCAAGTCCACACGGCTCGGTCACGTTCAGCGCGGCGGAAGCCCGTCGTGCCGCGATAGATACCTTGGCACGTCCTTCGGCGTGCACGCCGTGGAGCTTTTAAAGAAGGGCATAGGCAACCGCATTGTCGGTATAAAGAACCACAAGTTCTACGATATGGATATTATCGAAGGCATAGCGATGAAAAAGGAATTCGACCTCGACCTTTACCAAAAGGCTATGATAGTAGGCAGATAATTAAGAATTAAGAATGCAGAATTATAAATAAGGCGTAGCTTAACGTTACGCCTTTTATATAGGAGCTATATGAAAGCAAAAAAACTGTTTACGTTATTAATTATTTGTATAGTTATGTTCGCAATGGCGGGCTGCACGGCAAGCGAAGAAGACGTTATCGGCACATATAAATTTTTAGGCGGTTGGTACGGCATCGTCGACGAAGGCGGGGATGGCGAAAGAGTATTTATCGGTACGACGATGGACGGCGAGGAAACCTTCCCCAACGTTACGGCAATTCCAGAGGGTATTGACGGGTTTATGAATAAAGCCGCGTTTTATGTAGAGATAACCGATAAGAAAATTATCGAGCACGGCAGTATCCAGTATAGCGGAAATAAATTTTTGGTTAATCATTCTATCAAAAAAGAATATTCGTATACGCTGAAAAGGCAAAAGAACAATAAAAACGCATTTGATATTTACGACGAAAACGGTAATAATACCTATTTTGAGGTTTGGGAGAATAGTTTAACATATAACTACTACTACGGCGACGGCAATATGCTTTGCCTTTCGTATCGGCGCGGTTAATTATGAATATGGTATAAGTCACAAAAAAAGCTCTTGATATTTCAAGAGCTTTTTTATTGTGTATTGATTTTTGTGCTATGCGATTAAGCCTTTCCTGCGCAGCCGAGTACGTGTACAAGCTTGTGACGTACACATTCGGTAACGAGCGTTCTTCCGTCGCCGAGGTATTGGCGGGGATCGAAATGCGCGGGGTTTTCGGCAAAGTGCTTGCGCACGGCGGCGGTGAAGGCAAGGCGAAGGTCACTGTCGACGTTGATTTTGCAAACCGCCATAGACGAGGCTTTTCTAAGCATTTCTTCGGGGATGCCCTTAGCGCCCGGCATTGTGCCGCCAAAGTCGTTTACCATCTTTACGTAGTCGGGGAGTACCGAGCTTGCGCCGTGGAGAACGATGGGGAACTTGGGCAGGAGCGACGATACCTTTTCCAAAATATCGAAACGCAGTTTTGCTTCTCCCTTGAATTTGAATGCGCCGTGGCTGGTGCCGATTGCGATGGCCAGCGAGTCGACGCCCGTCTTGGCTACGAATTCGGCGGCTTCCTCGGGATCGGTGTAAAGCGCGTCGGACTCGGATACCTTAACGTTGTCCTCGACGCCGGCAAGACGACCGAGCTCGGCTTCTACAACGACGCCGTGGTCGTGCGCGTACTGAACAACCTGCGAGGTTATTTTAATGTTCTCGGCAAGCGGGTGAGAGGACGCGTCGATCATAACGGACGTAAATCCGTGCTTAATTACTTCTACGCAAAGGTCGTAGGAATTACCGTGATCAAGATGTAAGCAAATAGGCAGTCCCGAATCCTCGACAGCGGCTTGAACCATCTTTGTCAAGTACTTGGGATTGGCGTATTTGATCGCGCTGGACGACACTTGGAGAATAAGCGGGGAATTTTCGAGCTTACCGGCTTCGACGATACCCTGAATAGTTTCCATGTTGTTGATGTTGAATGCGCCTATGGCGTATCCGCCCTCGTATGCCTTTGCGAACATATCTTTAGTGGTTACTAACGGCATAATTTGTTGTTTCCCTCCAACATTTATTATATGGGTTACCTATCCATAACCCACACACAGTATAGCACATTATCAAAGATTTGACTACTGTTTTATTGACTTTTTTTCAAAAAAGAATTACAATATATAAAAGGAGCACAAAACTCATATGAAAGACGAAAGAATGGTAAAACTCGCGCACAACCTTGTAAATTACTCTATATCGGCCAAAAAGGGCGACAAGGTACTTATAGAGGCGTTTGACGTGCCGTACCCGCTGGTAAACGAAATAATATCCGCGGTGTACGAGGCGGGCGCTCAGGCGTTTGTAACCAACATAGACACGCGCGTCCGCGCAAAGCTACTCAGCGGCGCGACCGACGAGCAGCTTAAACTTTGGAGTAAGCTGGACGCCGAGGTTATGAAAAATATGGACTGCTATATAGGTCTGCGCGGTGGCAACAACAGCTACGAAAATTCGCTTGTTCCGTCCGACCGTATGGATAAATATATGAGTATTTACTCTCATCCCGTCCACCACGAGATTAGGGTAAAAAAGACGCGTTGGGTTGTTTTGCGTTACCCTTCGCCGTCCATGGCGCAGCTTGCTTGCATGTCCACCGAGCAGTTTGAGGACCATTACTTCAACGTGTGCAACCTCGACTACGGCAAAATGGACAAGGCAATGAACGCCCTTCAAGCCCTTATGAACAAGACCGACAAGGTGCGGCTTGTCGCAAAGGACACCGACCTTACGTTCTCTATCAAGGATATTCCTGCTGTAAAATGCGCGGGGCTTTGTAATATTCCCGACGGCGAGGTGTACACCGCGCCCGTTAAAAACTCTGTAAACGGCGTGATAACGTACAACACGCCCACCGTGTACAACGGCTGCAAATTCGATTGGGTAAGGCTCACCTTTAAGGACGGAAAAATAATCAAAGCGGAAAGCTCCAACCCTGAAAAGTCGGAAGATATTTTCAATACCGACGACGGCGCGCGGTACGTGGGCGAGTTTGCTATCGGCGTCAATCCGTATATAACGGACGCCATTTGCGATATTTTGTTCGACGAAAAGATTTCGGGCTCTATCCACTTTACGCCCGGGTGCTGCTACGACGACGCGTACAACGGCAATATTTCGGCTGTGCACTGGGACTTGGTTTTGCGCCAAACACCCGAGGTAGGAGGCGGCAAAATCTACTTCGACGACGTGCTTATCCGCGACAACGGCAGATTTGTAATCGATGAATTGTTGGGCTTGAACCCCGAAAACTTAAAGTAATAAGTAGGGAGATGTAGGTATGTTTGAATTAAAGTACGCGATAACCGAAAAGGATATAAAAGCGGAAAACAAAAAGCTGGCGCTGTTCTACTTTTTGCTGTACTTTACCGTCGCCGTAATCGGCTTAGCCGTAGGCATTGTGGCGGTTGTAATCAATCCGCAAACGTCCATACTTGTTATAGGTATAATAATCCTCGTATTTGCGGGACTGCTTGCCGCGGTCGCGTTGCTCATGATGATTGCGCCCAAAAACCTTATATCGAGCATTGTCGGCACCGACGGTAACGAGCTTAACGTAGTAATAGACAAAAACGGCATAACAGTGGACGGGGACAACGTTGCGGCGTTCGCCGACATAACCAAGATAAAGGATAGAAAGACCTATCTTGTTGTGTATACGGGTAAGGATACTGTTGTTATTGTTAAGGACGCAATTATTTCGGGACAAGCTTTTGCCGAGCTTAAAACGTATATGACAGAGCGGCAGGGCAAAATGCTGTTAGCTCCGCCCGAAGAAAAATAAATCATTTTGCATTCTGCATTCTTAATTCTTAATTAATTAAATCCGCTTGACGAAAGATAATTTTAGCTGTATAATAATGACGGCGTGAAAACGCGCCTTAATATAACAATTATAATAAAAAAACTTTGGAGGTTTTTTATGGCAAACGTAAAAGTTGCAATCAATGGTTTCGGACGTATCGGACGTCTTGCTTTCCGTCAAATGTTCGGTGCGAAGGGCTACGAGATTGTGGCAATCAACGACCTTACCAAGCCCTCGATGCTGGCTAATCTTTTGAAGTATGACACCGCGCAAAAGGGCTACTGCGGCACGATAGGCGAAAACTTGCACACTGTCAGCGCCGACGACGAGGCTAACACCATTACGGTTGACGGCAAGACTTTGAAGATCTATGCCGAAAAAGACGCAAAGGATTTGCCTTGGGGCAAGCTTGGCGTAGACGTAGTGCTCGAATGCACGGGCTTCTACTGCTCGAAGGAAAAATCGATGGCACACATCAACGCGGGCGCCAAAAAGGTTGTTATTTCCGCTCCCGCCGGCAACGATCTTAAAACAATCGTTTACAGCGTAAACGAAAAAACTCTTACCAAGGACGATCAAATCATTTCCGCGGCAAGCTGCACCACCAACTGCCTTGCGCCTATGGCAAAAGTTCTTAACGATTACGCGCCTATCCAATCGGGTATCATGAGCACCATTCACGCTTATACCGGCGACCAAATGATTCTTGACGGCCCTCACCGCAAAGGCGATATGCGCCGTGCTCGTGCAGGCGCCGCCAACATCGTTCCCAACTCGACGGGTGCGGCAAAGGCTATCGGCTTGGTTATTCCCGAGCTTAACGGCAAGCTCATCGGCTCGGCACAACGCGTGCCCGTTCCGACCGGCTCCACCACCATCCTTACCGCTGTCGTAAAGGGCAAGGACGTGACTAAGGAAGGCATCAACGCCGCCATGAAGGCAGCCGCTTCCGAGTCCTACGGCTACAACGAGGATCCCATTGTTTCGTCCGACGTTATCGGCATGCGCTACGGCAGCTTGTTCGACGCGACCCAGACGATGGTCAGCAAAGTAGGCGACGACCTTTACCAAGTACAGGTTGTTTCGTGGTACGACAACGAAAATTCGTACACCAGCCAGATGGTTCGCACGATTAAGTATTTCGCAGAACTTTAATTCACGCGTTAATTTTAAAACAAAAAAGACTCTCCGAAAGGAGAGTTTTTTTGTGCTTATTTTTGATTTATGTTATAGCGCCGAAAAGGCTATGGCAACCGCCGTGATAGCTACGGCAAGCGATACCAAATCTATATACAGTGCTATTTTGCAAAGTATGTCCTTTTTGAAGAGAAAGGCGAATGGAGTAAGAAAGCAAATTGCAACCAAGCCCACTATGGCTGTGGGGATTGATATCAGCTTTACCTGCGGCGCGTACAGCGACATACACGCGCATATAAGCGCAATCACGTTTAGCGCCGCCGTTATTATCGCAAGACACAGCGTTATTATCGGCACGATTTTTTTCATACCGTAAGTATACCATAGATTTGGTTTTATGTCGATAGATAATAAGAAAAATATTGATAAATTCGATTTTTAAGTTGCTTTATGCGTTTTGATATGTTAAACTATTATTACTATGAAAAAGCTTCTTGCAATATTAGGAATAGCGGTGATGGCATTGCCTCTTGCCGCATGCTCGGTTACTCCGTCAGGCAACAACGGCGGCGGTAACGACGATGACGACGACAAAAAGCCGCCTGTAAAACCTGTTACGCCGGTGACTCCCGTGACGCCGGTAACGCCGGTTATTCCCAGCGATCCGGTAGAACCCGACGAAGTGTCTGTTACGTTTGACACGGGAGACGGCGCGTTCGGTAGCGGGCAAAAGACGATTGTACGCAAGCCCGACAATGACGGCAAGGTTGTGTTCGAAGAATTGGCTTGGCGCGACGGTTACGCATTTACAGGCTGGTACAACGGCACTGTCGAGTACAATCCCAACGCTGTTTACGAAAGCTCGCAAACGTTTACCGCCACATATGAATATGGCGGCGACGACGTTGTGTATACGGCGTTGTTCAACGAAAACTCCACTGTGTCTATTGCCATAAATATGTCGGACAGCGAGTGGAAAAAGCTTGACAACGATTACAGAGAGGGTTGGAAATCGCCCATATACCGTCAGGCGGGCAATGTGGTTATAGGCATAGACAGCGGCGACGGAATGCTCAACTATTACTACGAGGACGTTGGCGTGCGTATGAAGGGTAACACCTCCCGCCACAAATTTTACGGCGATGAAGGCTTTTACAACCCTATCCATATGAAGCTGTCGTTTAAGGAGACGTTCGACGACCTTGAAGACGGGTACAATCAAGACGAGTTAACCGATTGGACGGACAAGGACGCGCAGCGCAAGTTCCGCAAGGCGCGCACGCTCGGCGGTATGACCAAGATAGACGTTAAGTACAATTCCACGCTTGACGAAACGTATATTCGTGAATTGTATGCAATGAAGCTGTTCCGCGAAAACGGAATATATGCGCCAAACATTACGCTCGGCAGAGTGTCCGCGCTTAATAAGGATACCGAAATGATCAACCTCGGCGTATACCGCATTCACGAGCCGGTGGACGAGGAGTTTGTGCTTCGTCATATCGAGGACGGCAATGCGGCAGGTGACCTTTACAAATGCACATGGGGCAACCAAGGCTGGGGCAACGGTGCGGATTTGACCGATACCGATTTGGATAATAGAGTGGGCGTAAACGACGAGCTTAACAACAAGCTGTACACTTACGAAAAAAAGACCAACAAAAAGAAGGATAAAATCACGGGCTTGCGCGACTTTTCGTCAATAAAGAACTTTATTCGCGCGATAGGCAGCAGCGACTCCGCTGCTTTGGGCAACTATATCGACGTCGATCACTTTGCCAAATTCGAGGCTATAAACTACATTATCGGCAATCCCGACTGCATACGCAACCACGCCAACAACTATTACATTTATTTCCGCAAGTCGGATAATAAGGCGATAATCATTCCTTACGACTACGATAGATGCTTTGGCTCCAAACAGTGGGACAACTACAACGGCATGTCCGGCGAAGAAATCACTCCTTATACGCGCAGAACGACGTTGGATAGCGGCTTGCAAAACCCGTTGTATATCAAGCTTATCGTCAAAGGTGCGCCGTGCGACGAGGGTTCCGTTCTTATGAAATACCGCGCTAATTTGCAAACAATGGCGCAGTCGAACATGTTAAATGCGGAAACGTTTAACGCGCTTAAAGATAAGTATAAAGCTCGTTACGGCAGCTACACCAATACGGGTATTAAGGTGATTGAAGGCAGCTTCGGCAACAACCAAGGCTTTGACGCTAACTGGATAAACATGAGCTACGACGACTATATGAGCGCCAAGCTAACCGTATTGAATAACAATATAGATAATTACCGTAACTAATACCGAATACAAATAAGCGGTGGGTGTAAAATACCCGCCGTTTTTTGTTAATTCAAAAAGTTGACAAAGGTAGGTAGTGAGTATATAATATATTTGAAAGAATGAGTAAGAGGCGTAACTATGATTTGTCCGCAATGCGGCTATGACATGGGAAATAAGAATAAATGCCTTAGGTGCGGCTACGAGGTAAAAAATCTGTCCGTGGTAACGGAAAAGGACGAGCCCAAGAAAGAACATGAAGAACATGAGGTAATCGACATCGACCCGTGCAACGTGTTTTTGACCCACCCTTACGGCTATGAGGACGATTTCGGTACAGGCTTCGGCGGTCCGTTTGATGATCCGTTCGTTTCGATAATAGATAGCTTTTTCGGCGACCCGATAGGGGATTTGATTAGCGGACTGTTCGGATTTGATATGTCGCCGCCGCCCAGACAACGGCGCGAGGAGCCGCCGCCGAAAAAGCGCAAAAAGCAAGGCCCCGTCGTAGTGATTGACGATATAGAGATTATCGAACCGGAAGACGAGAAAAAGCAAAAATCGGAAAAGAAAGAGGACCAAAAAGCCGAGCAAAAAACCGACGGACAAAAAACAAGCGATAAATTCAAAAATATGTTTAAACGTAACAATAATAACAAAAAGTAAAATAAAACGGACGTAAATATGCACGCCCGTTTTTTATTTTCTTAAAAAAAGATTAAAAAGATTAGAATTATATTAGAAAACTCAAAATATAGATTTTTTTATTGACATACTATGTAATGCGTGGTATTATGTTATAGACAGTATTGATGGCGTTCGTTGTGCGCGGGCGCCGAAATACCGATTACTTTATGGAAGGAGGGCGCAGTGGACGTTCAACTAAAAAAGGGCTTGCTCGAGCTATGTGTGCTGGCGTCGCTCAACAAAGAGGAGAGTTACGGGTACAAGATAATCAGCGATATTTCGCCGTACATAGAGATAAGCGAGAGTACGCTGTATCCGATACTCAAACGGCTGGAAGCTACGGGGTGTTTAACCACGCGCAGCAAGGAATACAACGGCAGGCTGAGAAAGTACTACATGATTACTCAGGCGGGCAAGGACAGGATAAAGAACTCGCTTGACGATCTTGACGAGCTGAAAAGAATATACGAATTTATTTACAGGGAAGGGCGTTGACATGACCAAATACGAATGGGAACATGAGCTTAAAAAGAACATACACCGTTTGCCCGCCGACGAGATAGCGCGGGTGCTCGACTATTATAACGAGATGTTCGAGGACAATATAGAGCGAGGAAAGAGCGAACGCGAAATTATTCGCGAGTTCGGTAATCCCGTAGACGTTGCCGATAAGATTTTATCGGAATACGACGGTGAACTTTTGCCGATCGATGGGCATATTTCCGTGACGCCACCACTCGAAGACAAGCCGACCGACAGCGGTATCTTCGACGGACACGACAGCAATAAGCGCGACGATACTATTGACGATAAAAGCGTTAAGGACAAGGTTGAGCACAACGAGTACGACAAGCTTAACGAGGTTGACAAACGCAACGTTAAGGTATCGCTGTTTCTTGTTTTTAACATTGTGACAGGATTTGCTTTTGTTGTTGTCGCGGCGGTGCTGTGGGTCGTACTTGCAGCCTTTACGGTTGCTGGCGTCGGTATAGGTATAGGCGGCGCGTACGCTTTTGTCGTATCGTTCGGTCCGATGTTTACGGGCGGCTTGGGCGCGGGAGTCGCGCAGCTCGGCATAGGCATAGCGCTTGTCGGCTTAGGCATTATGTTGGTCGTAGGCTGTGTCAAATTGATACGGACATACGGCAAAGCGACAAAAATGCTATTCAACGGTATTTTTAATGTCAACAAAGAGGAGAGAGCATGAAACGCACAAGTAAAATCCTTGCCGTCGGTGCGACGGTTCTGATAATAGGAGTTATCGTTTGGGTGATAGGTATGTCAATCATAGGTTGGAATTTTTCTCGGCTCGATAATGCAAAATATACGGCTCGATCATACGCTTGCGAAGACGATGTTAAAAGCATAAGCATAAGTCTTTCGTCTTTTCCGTTGACGGTTAAACAAGGCGAGCGCGTATCGCTCGACTACTACGAGGTGGACAATTCGGAAGTATTTGTGGAGGAAAAGGACGGCGTGCTGTCAGTTGTGGAAAACTACAAATACAGACCGTTTTCGGGCGGCTTGTTCAACATAGGCAGACGTTCGCATAAATTCACGCTTACCGTTGTTTCGGGCGCCAAGCTTGAAATAAAGGGCAATAACAGCGATATTTCGATTGAAGATATCGACTTCGAGGAATTTTCTATGAATAGCACAAATGCCGCAATACGCTTTACGCGCGTGCAGTTCGGCAAGCTGAATATAAAAGCTACAAATTGCGATATTAAGTTGAACGGTTGCCAAGCACCCGATGCGACAATCAAAGCGACCAACCTCGATGTAACGGTAAAAAACTGTGAGTTCGATTCGGTTGGGATTGACGGCACAAATGTCGATTGCGAGCTTGAAAGAGTAAAGCTCGACACGCTGTCCTTGGACGCCGTTAATCTGGACGCCGACATCGAGATTGTCGGCAATGCGAGCGAATATACCGTAAAAGCGAGTGGACGCGGCTTGCCCGCCAATCGCACGGGCACTACCGACAAGCTTATCAAGCTCAGCGGAACAAATAACGACGTCACGCTCAAATTTGTTTAATTAAGCATTGAATTACCGCAACACAAAACCCTCGCACTTGTATGCGAGGGTTTTGTTGTTTACTTATATAGGGAATAAGGAATATTTAACTAATCCTTTTTGGCTCTTGCTTTGTAGCCTGCAAGACGGTCTTTCGCTTCGGCTTCCGCGCGCTCGAACAGCTTTTGCGCCATTTCGGGTTTGGCTTTGGCAAGCGATTTATAACGGGTTTCGCCCGCGATAAATTCCTGATAGCTGCCCGTCGGGTCTTTGCTGTCGAGGATGAACGGATTTTCGCCCTTGTCTTTAAGCTCGGGGTTGAAGCGGTACAACTGCCAGTAGCCGGCCTTGACTGCTTTGTCTTCCTCAGCCATGCCCTTGCTCATATCGATACCGTGGTTAATGCACGTTGCGTAAGCAATGATGAGCGACGGGCCGTGGTAAGCTTCGGCTTCGGCAATCGCTTTGAGGACTTGGTTCTTGTCCGCGCCCATAGCGACCTGCGCTACGTAGACGTAGCCATACGTCATAGCCATTGCGCCGAGGTCTTTCTTCTTTGTGCGTTTGCCGCCCGCAGCGAACTTAGCAACCGAGCCGGTGGGGGTGGACTTACTCGACTGACCGCCGGTGTTGGAGTACACCTCGGTGTCGACAACGAGTACGTTTACGTCCTCGCCGCTGGCAAGCACGTGATCCAAGCCGCCGTAGCCGATATCGTACGCCCAGCCGTCGCCGCCGAAGATCCAGATGGATTTTTTGACGAGGCAGTCTTTGTCGGCAAGAATATCTTTTACAAGTGCGGCTTTTTCCGCAGTGTCGGGTTTAGCAGCTTCAAGGTGAGCTACAAGCGCCGCTGCGGCCTTTTTGCTGCCTTCGGCGTCGTCCATATTATCGATCCACGCTTGGCAAAGCTCTTTGCACTTGTCGCAAGCAATGGCGATAAATTGTTCAACCTTGGCTTTGAGTGCTTCTCTGCGCGCCTTGTATGCAAGGTGCATACCGTAGCCGTATTCGGCGTTGTCCTCGAACAAGCTGTTCGCCCAAGCCGGACCTTTGCCTTCCGCGTTCTTTGCGTAAGGGCAGGTGGGAGCGGAGCCGCCGTAAATGGACGAGCAACCCGTTGCGTTGGCAACAATCATGCGCTCGCCGAAGAGCTGGGTGATAAGCTTGATGTACGGCGTTTCGCCGCAGCCCGCGCACGCGCCCGAGAATTCGAACAACGGTTGTTTGAACTGGCTGCCGATAACGGTGGTCGGGCTGACCATATCCGCAACGTCGACGTAAGGGATTTTTTCGCTGTAAGCGTAGTTTTTGCTTTCCGCGTCCACAACCTCGTCAAGCGGCTTCATAACGAGCGCTTTTTCCTTGGCGGGGCAAACGTTTGCGCACGAGCCGCAGCCTGTGCAGTCCAGCGGGGAAAGCTGCATGCGGTAGCTGTAGCCAGCCGCTTTGAGCTTGGGATTTTTGGGTGCGACCGCGGTATAGGTTGCGGGCGCGGCTTTGGTCTGCGCGTCGTTGGTAAGAACGGGGCGCAAGCAGGCGTGAGGGCAGACAAGCGAGCATTGGTTGCACTGTATGCAGTTGTCCGCAAGCCATACGGGTACGGTGGGCGCAACGCCGCGCTTTTCGTACTTGGTGGTGGCGGTGGGCACTGTGCCGTCCGCTTCAAACGCCGATACGGGCAGCTTGTCGCCTTCCTGACGGAGTATGGGATTGATTACGTTCTTGAAGTATTCGTCGCCCGCGACCTCGGCTGCGCATGCACCCGTGGTGGCGTTAGCCCATTCGGCGGGAACTTTAACTTCTACAAGACCGGCGATAGCGTTGTCTACGCACGCGTAGTTCATGTTAACTACGTCGTCGCCCTTCTTGCCGTACGCTTTTTTAATCATCTGCTTCATATAGCCTTCGGCTTCCTCGTAGGGGATGATGCCGGCAAGCTTGAAGAACGCGGCTTGGCAAACGGTGTTTACGCCCTTGCGCGCGCCGATTTCGTTGACTATTTTAAGCGCATCGATCGTGTAAAGCTTGATGTGCTTTTTGGCGATAGTGCGCTTCATTGCGGCGGGAAGCTCGGCGTCGAGCTGTTCGGGCGTCCAGTGGCAGTTCAAAAGGAACACGCCGCCGTCCTTAATGTCGTCAACCATGTTGTAGTGTGTGACGTAGGACGGGTTGTGGCAAGCCACAAAGTCGGCTTGATCGATGAGGTAGGTCGACTTAATAGGCACGTCGCCGAAGCGAAGATGCGATATGGTAAGACCGCCCGACTTTTTGGAGTCGTAGAAGAAGTAGCCTTGGGCGTATTTGTCGGTGTGGTCACCGATAATCTTGATGGAGTTCTTGTTTGCGCCTACCGTGCCGTCACTGCCAAGACCGTAGAACTTGCAACGGATAGTGCCGGCAGGGGAAGCGTTGATGAACTCAGAGCAGTCAAGCGACGTGTTGGTTACGTCGTCGTTGATGCCGACCGTGAAATGGTTTTTGGGCGTTGCCGCAGCAAGGTTTTTGTAGACGGCGTTGACCATTGTCGGGTTGAACTCTTTGGAGCCCAAGCCGTAACGACCGCCGATAACCTTGATGCCGGTCTTGCCTGCTTCGGCAAGCGCGGTGCAAACGTCGAGGTACAAAGGTTCGCCTAAGCTGCCCGGTTCCTTGGTGCGGTCGAGTACCGCAATGCGCTTGACCGATTTGGGCAAAGCGTTGATAAAGTATTCGACGGAGAACGGACGGTAAAGGCGGACTTTGAGCAAGCCGACTTTTTTGCCCTGTTTGGCGAGGTAATCGACAGTTTCTTCTACGGCTTCGCAGCCCGAGCCCATCATTATGATGACGTCTTCGGCTTTGGGGTCGCCGTAGTACTGGAACAGCTTGTACTCTCTGCCGGTAAGCGCTTTAACTTCGTCCATCATTGCCTGAACAATGGCGGGCGTTGCGTCATAGTATTTATTAGCGGCTTCGCGGTTTTGGAAGTAGATATCCGCGTTTTGCGCCGTGCCCTTTTGGGTGGGGTGCTCGGGATTGAGTGCGCGAGCTTTGAATTCGCGGATAGCTTCCATGCAGCCCGTCTTTTCGGCAACGCGCTTGATTTCGTCGTACTCGATGCCGTCGATTTTGTCAATCTCGTGGCTGGTACGGAAGCCGTCAAAGAAATGCAGGAAAGGCACTTTCGCTTTGAGCGTGGAAAGGTGCGCAACCAAAGCCAAGTCCATAGCTTCCTGAACGGAGTTGGACGCGAGCATGGCAAAGCCGGTCTGGCGGCAAGCCATAACGTCCGAGTGATCGCCGAATATGTTAAGCGCGTGGGCAGCCAGTGCGCGTGCGCTTACGTGAAAGACCGACGGCAAAAGCTCGCCCGAAATCTTGTACATATTGGGAATCATAAGCAGTAAGCCCTGCGACGCGGTGTACGTTGTGGTGAGCGCACCTGCCGCAAGCGAACCGTGAACAGCGCCCGCGGCGCCGCCTTCGGACTGCATTTCCGCAATACGCAGTTCCTGACCGAACATGTTTTTGCGTCCGGCGGTAGCCCATTCGTCCGCGTACTCAGCCATGGGCGAGGACGGCGTAATGGGGTAAATAGCCGCGACCTCGGAGAAGGCATACGCTACGTGCGACGCAGCGGTATTGCCGTCGATAGTCATCTTTACCATATAAAACCTCCAAAGTAAATTATAACGATTTTTATGTAGTTGCAATGCAACCTTTATATTATATATCGTCACGGTATCAAAGTCAAGATAAAACCGCTAATTTTAACAAATCGATTGACACAAAACTCAACTTGTTGTAAAATTATCTTTGGAAGAAACGTGGAGTGCGCTATGGATAAACTTATGACGGAACAGGATATCGTTAGGCTGGGTAAAGCTGTCGGAATAGAATTTTCGGCGGCGGAAATCGAGCCTATGCAAGCGCATATCCAAAAACAGTTACATAGCTTTGACGCATTAGGCGCTATTAGTACCGACGGCGTAAACCCCACTTTCGACTTGCAAGGCGAAGGTAGATTTAAAGTAGGCAGGCGGGGCGAATGAAAATAACCGATTACACCGCCGCCTCTCTTTCCGCGGCAATAACGAGCGGTGAAATTACTCCCACCGCGGCTGTTTCAGCGTATTTGGAAAAAATACGCGAGGATAGACAGTTAAACGACTTTATCACGGTATGCGCAGACCAAGCGCTACAAGACGCGGAAAAAGTCGAACAAGATTTAAAAGACAGCAAGCGCACGGACAAAAAGCTTTTGGGCGTGCCTGTTGCGGTAAAGGATAACATTTGCACGGCGGGAGTAAAAACCACTTGCGCGTCGCGGCTATTGTCCGATTTTGTACCCGACTCCGACGCGGAGGTGGTTGCAAGGCTGAAACGCGCGGGCGCGATAATCATAGGCAAAACCAATATGGACGAGTTTGCGTTCGGCAGCGCCAACGAATACTCGGCTTTCGGCTGTGTGCGTAATGCGCTTGATATCGACCGTGTTGCCGGTGGTAGCTCGGGCGGCTCGGCAAATGCTGTGGCGGCAGGCGAGGTGCCTTTGGCGCTCGGCACTGACACAGGCGGCTCGGTGCGGCAGCCCGCCGCGTTTTGCGGCGTGGTGGGTCTTAAACCCACGTACGGCGCGATAGACAGGCGTGGCGTGATAGGGCTTTGTCCGTCGATGGAGCAAGTGGGACAGCTGTCCAAAACCTGCGACGACGCGCTATTGCTGTTTTCGGTGGTGTCGGGGCGTGACGGACTGCGCGATATAGACGGAAACGTTCGAGGAATAACAGTTGGCGTTGCCAAGGAATTTTTTCAGGCGGAAAAAAGCGACGGCGTGCGGCAGGCGTTTGACAATGCTATTCGTACATTAAAATCGCTGGGCGTAAACGTAGTGGAAGTGTCAATACCGTCATTCTTTGCGGGATTGCCCGCGTACCACGTGTTGTCGTCGGCGGAGGCTGTACATTCGTTCAAAAAAGTTGTAGCGGCATATCCGCACACCGAGTTGTTGGGCGACGAGGTTAAGCGGCGAATGTTGACGGGTGCGGTTGTTACAGACGGCGAAAACTACGACAAGCTTTACATAAATGCGGCAAAGGTGCGCACAGTTATAACTGCCGAATACGACAATGTATTGAGCGTTTGCGACGCGTTGTTATGCCCGACTACTGCGACGGTGGCAACACCGATAGGCGGCATTACAGACCCGCAGCAGGAGCACATGTGCGATTCGTACTTAGCGCCCGTATCTCTTGCGGGATTGCCCGCGGTAAGCGTTCCGTTCGGAAAAGAAAACGGATTGCCGATAGGAGTACAGATTATAGGCAAGCGCAACGCGGAAAGAGATATTTTAAATATAGGCAAATCACTGATGAACGCTGTCAAATAGTGACGGCGTTTTTTATTAAACAAGTACACGCATAATAATAAACGCCCTTTCGCACAATAACTGTATGGAAGCGGCACAGCGTATTTTGGATAAGTTTTCCACGCCCGACAACGTGGTCACGCACGAGTTTAAGTGCGGAAAAAAGTCGGGCGTATTGATAGTTCAGCCCGATTTGTCGGACGTGGCAACGGCGCGCGCCGTCGTTTTTGCGTTGGAAAACACGGCACAAAAGCTGGGCACGCTGGACGACTTTAACCGTTATGCGTTGCTCGAATACGACGTTACTATTTCGTCCGACGTGGACGATTGCGTAAACAAGCTGCTCAACGGCGATATGCTGTTGTGCATTGAGGGCGAAAGCCGATATGCCGTAATCAATGCGCGCAAGTACACCACGCGCGGAATTACCGAGCCGCCCACCGAAACGGTTATGCGCGGCCCGCGCGAGGGGTTTATAGAGGACTTAAAGACCAATCTTTCGCTGTTGGAGCGGCGGCTGAAAACGCCCGACCTCGCTATTGAGCGCATGGAGATTGGGCGCAAAAGCAAAACCTCGATAGCGCTGTGTTATCTAAGCTCTGTCGCCGACGAAAAGGTGATTAAAAACGTCAAAAAGCGCCTTGAAAAAATCGACATCGACGGCATTGTAGACAGTCATTACCTCGTGCCGTATATCGAGGAAAAGCCGTTGTCGCTGTTCAATCAAACGGGATTGAGCGAAAAGCCGGATATCGTAACGGCAAAGCTGCTGGAAGGGCGAGTGGCTATCTTTGTGGACGGCTCGCCGATGGTGATAACCGTGCCGTTTGTAGTGGTGGAGGAATTCCAGTCGGGCGAGGATTATTACCAGCGTTCGACGTACGGCACGTTTGTGCGGCTTTTGAGGTACTTGGGCTTGATACTTGCGCTGTTGTTACCCGCACTGTACGTGGCGTTGCAAAATTTTCACTACACGCTCATACCCGTACGGTTTATGACTACGCTAATGACGGCAATCAAGGGCATACCGCTTTCGCCGCTTGCCGAAACGGTGTTTGTATTGCTTTTGTTCGAGATAATACGCGAGGCGAGCGTGCGCATGCCGCGCGCCGTCGGTATGGCTATGAGCATAGTGGGCGCGCTCGTGCTGGGTGAAACGGCGGTCAGCGCGGGGATAATAAGCTCGCCGGCGGTAATGGTTATCGCGCTTAGCTCGATAGCGCTGTTTACCGTGCCGTCAATGATAGGCTCTATGAGCGTGCTTAGAATTATCTTTACGCTGATCGGTGGACTTTGCGGATTGTTCGGCTTGATACTTGCCGTGCTGTTTACGTTGCATTATATTTGTTCGCTCAATGCGTACGACGCGCCGTACCTTGCGCCGTTTACGCCGCTTGTGTATTCCGACTTTAAGGATGCTATCGAGCGCAGTCCCTTCCCTACAATGAAGCAGCGCCCCAAAAGCATACCGAATAATAACCCTACAAGACAAGCATAGCGCAGGACTATGCGTACATATGAACAGCGTATCACAACAACAAAATAACGGTACTGCGCTCGGCAGCGAAAATACGAAAAACGCGGGGACTACCAACACCCGCGAAACCAAGCAGGCGTCAGGCAAGCAGCTTGTGGCTATAATATTCATTCTTGCCATGGCGACGAAAATGTTTTTGCTGCCCATATTCCTTATACAAGCGTCGGGGCGTGACGGCTATCTTATACTTACTGTGTACGGCGTTTTCGACCTTGTTACGCTCGTGCCGATGATTATAACCATAAGGAAATGCGACGTCGATTTTTTTGAGTTGCTTTCGTCCGTGCTCGGCAAGGTGGGCGCAAAAATAGTCGTAGCTATAATAGGGCTGTTTTTGTTTTTCAAGCTGAACACAGCCGTTGCCGAAATTCTTAACTTTTACGGCACCAACGTGCTTGCCGACTTTGATACAAGCTTAATGATTATAGTGCTATTGGTGTTTTTGACGGCGGCAGGGACTCACACGTTGCGCTCGCTTAGTAGGCTAAACGAAATTTTGATGCCGATTATAGTTGTATGTCTTGCCGTGCTTGTCGCTATCGTCGTGCTTACGGGCTTCGATTTCGGCAATATTTTGCCGACCGTTGCGGACGGAAAAAGTTTTATTTCCGCATTGTTGAAGCACCCCGCATGGGTGGGAGACTTTACGCCGCTCGTGCTGTTTATAGGCAGAACAAGGACTAAAAAATACACATGGTGCTTTGCGGCGGGATCGGGGCTTATCGGTACGGGCATAGCGGTGTTTTTCGCAATCGCATTGTCGGCGGCGTTCGGCAACGTTCCTATGCTCATCGATTCCACAACCAATCTTTCCAACATACTTCAATTTTCGGTAGGCAACGTGTACGGCAGGCTGGACATGTTTTCGTCCGTCGTATGGAGCGTGTCGGTATTCATCGAGGCGGCGCTGTTCTTTTACGCAACGTGCAGGTGTGTGTCCTTCGTTATAGGTAAAAATGCGCATTTTATAATATCGATTTGCACATGCGTTTGTACGTACGTCGTACAGGTTTTTGCGCTGACCGACCCGATGATATTTTCGCTTGCCGTAACGTCGTACGCGTGCGCAATAATCACGCCTGCCATGGCGGCAGGTATACCGATGATCGCTCTTGTTTGCGCGGTGATTTACAACAAAAAACATAAAAACGTCGGGCAAGCGGCGGGGAGGCAATCGGCATGACCAAGCGAAAAAAATTGCTTATATACAAAGCGTTACTATTTTTGTTCGCATTCTTTATAGCGTTTATGCCGTCCACGTCGCTGCGCAACAAGGAGGTGAACAGCCGCGTAATCGTCGGTATTTTGGGGCTTGACGGAGGCGGCGAAAAGGTACGCCTTACTGCGCAATACGTAATGCCCACCGAGGCGCAAGGCTCGACGGGCAAGGACACAGTGACGGTTGAGGGCGAAACATTGGACGAGGCGGCGGAAGCGCTCAACACAGCGCTCGGACGGCGGGTGGAGCTCGGTCACTGCTCAATGGTAATTGTGGGGAAGGATGCAAAACCCGAATTATTAGGCTCGCTTATGACGGCGACCGACGTTGCCGCCGACGTGTGGATGGCGGCGGCCGACGGCAAGGCGGAGGATTTAATAGCCGACCTTACCGACTTTATGTCCAAGACAGGCGCGACCGACGCCAACTTTATAGCGTACAGCGCTCGCAAAGCGCATATTGCAACAAATACGCTTTTGGGCTTTTTATCCGACCTCGGCAGCGCGTCCAAAACCGCGTATCTGCCGCTTGTGGAAATGCAAAGCGGCAAGGCGAGCGAAAGCGGAGATAGCAGCAGCGGCGGAAGCTCGGGCGGCGGCAAGGGTGGCGACAGCTCAGGCGGCGGAAGCGGGGAAGAAGGTAAAGGCGGCAGTAGCGAAGGCGAACAAAAGACGGGAATGAAGGTGGAAAAGCTCGCCATGTACGGCGAAAACGGGCGAGTGGGCATATTCGATTCTACTTCGGCGCGCGGCGTGGCTTGGGTTAGCGCGCCGGTTGAAAAGGGTACTGTATGCGCGGACGTGGAGTATGAGGGCAAGACGATAAAGGGCGTGTGCGGCAGACTGCTCAAAAAACACGCGTCGGTCAAGATAGACGAAAAGACGGGTACGGCAACAGTCAAGATAAAGGCGTTTATCGAGCCGCACGGGGACAAGTTCAATACGCTGTTTGCCACCAACAGCAAAAAGGCGAACGACGCGCTCATAGCAGGCTACAAAAAGAAAATTCAAGGCGAGGTGGAAAGCGCGGTCGGTAGCTCGCTTGCTGCAACCGCCGACCCTTTGTTTATAGGCAGGGAGTTTTACAGGCACAGCCCCGACTACTTTAAATCGGAATACGATTACTATTCCGTCAAGATAAAGTACGATATAGAAATTGCTTTAAAGTAGGTGAAAATCGTTTGACAAAAGGAAAATGATTTTATATAATATGTAGGCTAACGTTAGCAAATTGGAGTTCTCGGAACGAAGGAGGTGTGAATAATGGCAGTAATCCGCGTAGGTGAAAACGAATCGCTCGACAGCGCACTCAAACGTTTTAAACGTAAGTGCCAAAAGGATAATATCCTCGGCGATATGCGCAAAAAGGAGTACTACGAAAAGCCCTCCGTTAAGCGTAAAAA